>JBFFHG010000257.1:0-5724 GCA_041557055.1 Desulfosarcinaceae bacterium | reverse complement strand
TGGCTGCCGCCGCCGGCGCCTGCACGGCCATGATCACCTCCTGGATTAAATTCGGCAAGCCGGAAGTGGGCATGAGCCTCAACGGAGCCCTGGCCGGCCTGGTGGCCATTACCGCGGGCTGCGCCAACGTGGCCCCGGGCAGCTCGGTCATCATCGGCGCCATAGCCGGCGTGCTGGTTGTCCTTTCAGTCCTTTTGATCGACAAACTCAAAATTGACGACCCGGTGGGCGCCGTCTCCGTGCATGGCGTCAACGGCGCCTGGGGCACCTTGGCCGCCGGTCTTTTCAATATGGGCGGCACCTCGGCAGAAATCATCACGGTGCAGCTTGTCGGCATCGGCGCCTGCTTTATCTGGACTTTCGTCGCGGCCTTTATCATGTTCAAGGTCATTGCCGTGACAATCGGCCTGCGCGTATCGGCCGACGAGGAGATCCAAGGGCTTGACATCATCGAACACGGCGGAGAAGCCTATCCCGACTTCGGCCTTTCAAGCCACACCGGCGGCATGGCTGTCGCCCGCCCGGCTTCGATCCCGGCCGCCGTCCCCGCCAGGCGACCTGCGCAGCAGGAGTAGCAAGGGTCAAAGCCAAGATCAAACACAATGGAAGACCGTACCAAGACAGCCTCAAGCCGGGATGCCCAAAATGTGAATTAATTTTTGCGCGAACCCTGAAGATGCGGGAGCGGTGCAGGACCGCTCCCGCATCGTTCCCAAAAGCACGGTTTTTTATCATCATCACAGATATGGAAACCCCGCTCCATTACATCCCGGCCATAATCTCAGCATCCATGGGATGCGAATTCCAGGATACCGCACTTTTCAATTTAAAATTTCAATATTGTTATTTATTAAAAATGTTTTTTACATTAATGTAGCTTGTGTCGGCATTTACAATAAATCCGAAAAAAAATTAAGATGCTTGAATCATTATATATTTTCAGAACAAAGGCCACTGGCACGTCTATTGCTGATGTTGATCACACAACAGCCCGGCAACCGCCCCCGGTAAAAAAGGGGCCAAAGGCGAACGGGAAAAGGACCGAAAAACCATGATGTCATCGCCGATCAGAAACGAAACCAACAGCGCCATCGATCATTTCAAAGATCAGCGGGAAAGGCTGCTTTCAGGCTTTCAAACCATGGAAGCCCATAAGCTTATCCAAGCCCATGCGGCTCTGGTCGATGAATATTTCCTCACCGGCTTTGCCCAAAGCGCTGTCGGGCCGCAGATGGGAATTATGCGCAACCCTTATGCGCTGGTCGCCCTGGGCGGCTATGGCCGGACGGAACAATGTGTTTTTTCGGACATCGACCTTCTTTTTCTGTTTGAAAAGAGCGTACCGGCGGAAGCCGAAGCCTTGGTTCGCGAGATTGTTTATCCCTTGTGGGATATGGGGCTTGAGGTCGGCCATGCCACCCGTTCCATCAGAGAGTGCCTGAAACTGGCGCGTCAGGATTTTGAAGTGCTGACCTCATTGCTGGATGGCCGTTTTATTTGCGGCATGTCCCCCATTTATCACCAACTCATGGAGTCGCTGCGCACCAAACTGATCAACATCAAACCAAATCAGATCATTACCTGGCTCAAAGAGACCAATGGCACCCGCCATGAAAAATTCGGAGACTCCTCCTATTTGTTGGAGCCCAACCTGAAAGAGGGCCAGGGAGGACTTCGCGACTACCATACCATGCTCTGGATCGCTAAAATTCAGGCAGGCATCAAACAGGCCCGGGATCTTGAATATTTTGGTTACCTATCCCATGGCGAGTATCAGTCACTGGAAAAATCCCTTGGATTTATTTGGAATGTGCGCAACCACCTGCACAGCATGATGGGCCGCAAATGCGATCAGCTCCACCTGGAAAACCAGATCGACCTGGCGGAGAGAATGGGGGTCAAAGGCGTCAACGGTCATTTGCCGGTTGAAAAGCTGATGGGCAACCTGCACGGTCATATGGAATTCATCAAACAGTGCTATGGCATCTTTATTTACGAACTGGATCAGAAGAAAAGGCTCCAACGTAAAAACAAGGCCCTGAAAGAGACTGCCGTTCCCGGTCTTAAATTCAATCGCGGCATGCTCAATTTCACCTCGCCGGAGGCCATTTTAAATGAGTCCCGATTGCTGGCCAGAATATTCTTGGAATCGGCCGTCCAAAAAGCCCCGCTGAACGTGGAGGCCCGCCGGCTGGTCAAAGATTTCGGCCACCTGATCAAGATGCCCGCCTTTCGCAACGACCCGGAGGTGGTCCGGATTGTCGAAAAAGTCATGGTCAAGTCATGCAGTCCTTTTAACGCCTTCAACGCCATGCTGGACACCGGTTTTCTGACCAGTTTCATCCCGGAATTCAAAGGGGTGGTCAATCGCATCCAGTTTGACCGCTACCATCTCTACCCTGTGGCCCGCCACCTTCTGTTGACCGTGCGTTTGCTCAAAGAGGTCGGCACGGACAAAAAAGAGGGGCGCGCGAGCCTCTGCAGGCAACTTTACCAGGAGATGCGCAATAAAAAGGTCCTGCTTTGGGCGGCCTTGTTGCACGACATCGGCAAGGCCCAACCCGCCAGCGGCCACTCCGAACGCGGCGCCGATATGGTCCGGCGCATCCTGACCGATAAGGGGTTGCCCCAGGCGGATGTGGATACAGTGATATTTCTGGTCAAGGAACATCTCCTGCTTTTCGAAACCGCCACCCGGCGCGATATCAATGATGAAGAGACAGCCATCTTCACCGCCAGAAGGATTGAAAAAGCGGACCGTCTCAGGATGCTCTATCTGCTCAGTGTGGCCGATGCCATGGCCACGGGCCCCAAGGCCTGGAATGAGTGGACAGCCTCCCTTTTGCGCAGTCTTTTTCTGAAAACCCTCAATGTGCTGGAAAAGGGCGAGCTGGTATCCAAACGGGCCATTCGAACCATAGAGCAAAAAAGGGAACGCATCTTCACCGCCGCTCAGACCAAAGCCCAGGCACAGGCACTGGAACGACTGGTCCCTTTTATGTCACCGCGCTATCTGCTGTATACACCGTCCCGGGAGATCCCCGGTCATATCCATCTTTACCAGCAGTTGGAAGAGAAGGCCTTTGTCTGGCGGATCGCCAAATCCGCGGAAGCCAACCTACGCACCGTCACCATTTGCGCCAGGGACCGGCCCGGATTGCTCTCAAAAATCGCCGGCACGTTTACGCTGAACAACATCAACATTCTGGATGTCCGTATTTTTACCTGGCGCAACAATATCGCTTTGGATATTTTTGAAGTGGTGGCGCCGCCGGACCGGATCTTTGAAGAGGAGCGCTGGGATAGAACCGCCCGCCAGCTCCGGGCGGCCCTGGCGGGGGAACAGGATCTGAGCGAGGAACTCATTGAGAAGCGAAGTCGCTTCCGCTCCATTGAGCGATTGACCAAGGCACGGCCTCAAAAAGTTTTGGTGGATAACAACACTTCCAGTTTCTTTACCATTGTGGAGGTGACGGCCTGGAATTTTCCCGGCCTGCTGTTCCGCATAACGGATGCCTTGTTTCGTTGCGGCCTGGATATCTGGGTGGCCAAAATCGCCACACGGGTCGACCAGGTGGTGGATGTTTTTTATGTCCGCAGCTTTGACGGAGAGAAGGTGGACCGGCCGGAACAGGCGGCCGCCATTCAAACTGCGGTTGAAGCCGTACTGCTCTGAAGCCATCACAGTATCCCCCAGGCGCCGGGCGGATACCGGACAAGAAAAAAGATCTAAATACCATCGCCTAAAAGGAGAAGATCCCAAATGAAATTGAAGCATGCGTGTCTGACAGCGATCATGGTAATGCTTCCATTGAGCCCGGCGTTTGCCGCCGATGGGTTGAATGCCGGAGATACGGCCTGGATCATCGTCGCCACGGCCCTGGTCATGATGATGACCCCGGCCGGGCTGGCCCTCTTTTATGGCGGCATGTCCAGATATAAAAACCTGCTCAACACCTATGCCATGACCTTCGCGGCTTACTGCCTGTCCAGCATCGTTTGGGTGGCCTGGGGCTACAGCCTGGCCTTCGGCCCCGATGTCAAGGGGGTCATCGGCAATCTGGACCATTTCATGTTTGCCGGAATCGGCATCGACACCCTCTCGGGCACCATTCCCACATCGGTTTTCGCGCTGTTTCAAATGACCTTTGCCTGCATTACCGTGGCCCTGGTCCTGGGATCGGTGGTGGACCGCATGAAATTCTCAGCATGGATCATCTTTACGGTCTTGTGGGTCACCGTGGTCTACACCCCGGTGTGTCACTGGGCGTGGGGCGGCGGCTGGATGGCCCGGATGGGCGCGCTGGATTTTGCCGGCGGCACGGTCGTACATATCAACGCCGGTATTGCCGGACTGGTGCTTTGTCTGGTGCTGGGCAAACGGACGGGATACGGCAAAGAGGCCTTTTTCCCCTCGAGCGTGGCACTGACCGCTCTGGGCGCGGCCCTGTTGTGGTTCGGCTGGTTCGGCTTTAATGCCGGCAGCGAGCTGGCGGCCAACGGCCGGGCCGGGTCGGCTTTTCTGGTCACCAACACGGCGGCGGCCACGGCGGCCATGGCGTGGATGAGCATCGAGTGGCTCCTGGACGGGAAACCCTCTTTGCTGGGAATCGCCTCAGGGGCAGTGGCCGGCCTGGTGGCCATCACCCCCGCCGCCGGTTTTGTCGGTGCGGGCCCCTCTCTTGTCATCGGCCTCATCGCCGGTATGCTGGGGTATCTGTTCGTGGCCAAGCTCAAACATAGAATTGGCTATGACGACGCTTTGGATGCCTTCGGCGTGCACGGCATTTGCGGTGTGTGGGGCGCCCTGGCCACCGGTCTTTTCGCGAATCCGGCCATCAATGAAGCCGGCGCCGGACTTTTCCACGGCAACCCCGGACAGGTCTGGACCCAATTGCTGTCCATTGTCGGCACGGCTGTTTATTCGGCTCTCGGCACCATTGTGGTCGTCGCCGTCACTCGCCTTTTGACGGGTGGGTTAAGAATTGATAGAGACAGTGAAATCGAGGGGCTGGACAGCGCCTTTCATGGTGAGCGCGGATTCGAGATTCAGGGTTGATCCACGGTTTTAAAATTTTAGCATAACATCAGGAGGAAGCGGTTATGAAAAAAATCGAGGCCATTATCAAACCGTTCAAGCTGGACGACGTTAAAGAGGCCCTCAACGAAATCGGCATTCAGGGAATGACGATTTCGGAGGTCAAAGGATACGGCCGTCAAAAAGGCCACAAGGAGATCTATCGGGGGGCCGAATATGTGGTGGACTTTATCCCCAAAATCAAGATCGAAATCGTTGTGGAATCAAGCTGGTCGGATAAAGTCATCGACACGATCAAGACTTCGGCCGCCACCGGAAAATTGGGCGACGGCAAAATCTTTGTCAGCAATATTGAAGAGGCCATTCGCGTGCGTACCGGTGAAACCGGAAAAGATGCGATTTAGGGTTCAGGGTGACACGCCCGGCCGCTGCAAGATGGAAATCAAAACCGGCGACCGGGTAACAACAAGCCATCTCAAAAAACGGATTTTGGTTCAAAATCGAGGCGGATCCGGATTTCAAACCGCAGGCATACGCCGGTATTGCGAGGATTTGAAAACCCGGATCCAACACTGGGATTGGGCCAAAAGACTTTTTTGAGACGGCTTGAAATAAAAGCAGACAAAATTTTCACGTGTGCGGATTTTGACGCCGCTGCACGCCAAAAAAACTATCCAAGCGAATAG
>JBFFHG010000256.1:0-5738 GCA_041557055.1 Desulfosarcinaceae bacterium | reverse complement strand
GATTGAGGCCTAAAATGGCGGCATCGATTTTGTTCTTTGCGGCTATAGCACTGTTTTGTGCTGTATTATGGGTCGGCCTCAATGCCCGTCGCGCAGCGCTGGATGAAGCACGTGACAAGACGTTCAAAGTCGCCCAGCGCTGGGCGGTAGAGGTTCAGAGCGAATTACAGGTGGCGATGGACTGTGCCCGAACATTGGCCCAGTCACTGGAGGGTATGAAGAACCGTGGTGTGCCGCCCCGCGACATGATGGACGGTATTCTGAAAAACATACTCGAACGTTATCCCCAGTTTCTTGCCGTATGGACCTGTTGGGAACCCAATGCAATGGACGGTAAGGATTTTCAGTTCGTTAACGCCATCGGCCATGATGCCACCGGCCGCTACATTCCTTACTGGAATCGATTGAGCGGGGAGATCGATGTCGAGCCGCTTAAGGATTATGATGCTCCCGGAACGGGGGACTATTATATTCTTCCCCTGCAGTCCAACAAAGAGACGATTTTTGATCCCATTCAGTTCGAAATGGGAGGCCAAAAGCAATATAAAACCATTATGGCCGTTCCGATTAATTATGAGGGGCGGACGGTCGGCGTGGTGGGGATCGATATTCCGCTCAAAGCCTTTGAATCCCTCATTAAGAAGGTTAAAATATATGAAGAGGGCTACGGCTGGATAACGGCCAGCAATGGTATTGTCGGGGTGCACCCCCGCTGGGACCTTGTGGGTGAGGCCATAAAAGATTATGGATTTAAGCCGGAGACATTGAGAGCGGTTTCAGAGGGGCGCGAGGTTACCGAAGAGACTGTGTCAATGGTTACCAACAGGTCCACTTTTTATGCCTTTTCGCCAATTCAGATCGGGCTGGCGGAGAACAAATGGAGTTTGGGCACCAACGTGCCTCTGGACAGCGTAACCCATCGTGCGAGTGTGCTTTTCTGGCAAAGTATGGGTATCGGCCTTGTCTCCATCCTGGTGCTTGGTGTGATCGTCTGGTTCCTGGTCGGTGGTATTTCCAAGCCCATTTTGAACATGGCCGGCACTATCCGCCAGGTCGCCCGTGATCGCGACCTCACCATTGACGTGCCTGTGACATCCCGAGACGAATTGGGGGTCATGGCCCGTGAATTCAACAACATGATGAAAGCCTTGCGGGATTCATTTTCCATGGTGGATGACGCTGCCAGACACGTGAACGCGCAGTCGGGAGACGTGGCCAAACGCGCCACCGCCAACAGGGACCGTGCGGAAAATGAAGAGAAACAGATGGGGATTATTCTGGAAACGGTGGCGCAGATGGGGGGAACCGCCGGGCAAGTGCAGAAGGCCTCTATGAGTCAGGCCGATAGGGCCAACAAAGCCTTTGATCAAATGGTACAACTTATCGATGGTATGAAACTGGTGGATGTCTCTTCAAACGATCAGATTAAAGAAGCCAGCGTCGCCAACGAACGTGTGGCCGCCATGGGTGAAACCGGCGCCAAGGTAACAGCCACTGCTCAAAACCAGAGCGAACAGGTGGTCCAGATGACCCAGGCCATGCGCACCATTGCAAAATCAGTGGAAGAGGTTGCCGTGGCGGCCAGTCGCGCCACCGATCAGGGGCGCACGGTGCTCGAGGCTGCCAATGAAGGTCAGGATACGGTGGATGCCACCGTTTCCGGTATGAGGGCTATTAAGGACTCATCAGAACAGATTTCCGAAATTATCAGCGTGATCACCGATATTGCCGAGCAGACCAACTTACTGGCGTTGAATGCCGCTATTGAAGCCGCGCGCGCCGGTGTTCATGGTCGGGGTTTTGCAGTCGTCGCCGATGAAGTGGGCAAATTGGCCCAACGTTCTTCCGAGGCTGCCAAAGAGATTACACAGTTGATCAAAGACTCCACCAACAAGGTTGAAGAGGGAACCCGCCTGACTGACCGCTCCCAGGAGGTTTTGCGAAAAATAGCAAAGGGCGGTGAATTCAACATGCAGGCCATCGAAGATATCGGCCGTGCGGCAGACTTGCTGGCGGATAACAGTCGTCAGGTAAGTACATTGGTTGAGGACCTGAACAAACTGGCCCAAGAAATTGCCGGCATGGCGGGGCAGCAGGGTGAGCGACGACAGGCAGCCCAGACCGCACTCGGTGCCCTGGTGGAGAAAGCCAATGCGATTTCCACCCAGGTGGCAACAGCAACAAAACAGGCCAACTTGGTGGGGGATGAGATGCGAGGCATTGTGCAACAGTCCGATGAGGTGCGAAGCATGACAGATTCTCAGGCCACGCGTTCGCAAAGCCTGCGTGAAATTACAAGTTCATCGGCCGAACGCGCCAAAAAGACTGCGACCGGAGCCGGAGAAGTTGTTGGCATTACCCTTGAGATGCAACGGCTGGCGGCCAACCTGACACGACAGGTGACTCAGTTTAAGGTTCGCAAGAGCGGCACTGCTTCAGAGTCTCAGACTGATATTTCAATTACAGCCGAAGCGGACCCCGGCGAGTAGAAAAGGATAAAAGGGGCGGAGAAACAACGACCAGCCTGTGAGGTTGCCCTCCGCCCCTTTTTTTAGCTCACAAATTTGAAATTTTTAATAAATTGGGTTGGATGATCGAAATTGATACCCATAGCTGACAGAGAAGCGAGCATACAGCTTATCGGTTTCTATGCCGGAGGCAAGTTTTTCGGTGTCGATATCCTTACGATTCGTGAAATATTGCGGGATCCGCTCATTGAACCGATTCAAAACGCCCCTGCTTTTATTGAAGGCTGCGTTCGAATCCGGGGCGAGGTCGTTCCGGTCATTAGCTTGAAAAAGCGATTCGGCAATGCCCGGTCAACCCATCAATCCGATCAGTACTGGGTTTTGATCACCAGTGTCAGTGGCCGCGTTTTTGGTTTAATAGTGGATTCGGTGACACGCATTTTAAAGATCAACGAGAACTCGATTTTGGCGGCGCCTGATATCATTCTTTCCGGACTGAGGCGTCAATACATTCAAGGCGTTTGCAATACGGAACTGGGCATGCTTGTTGTACTAGATTTGAACCGGATGCTTGGGGTTGATGAAATTCAGGCACTGAAGAAAGTGGCCATGTCTCAATCGATTTAAGCCTATTCGCCGAACCATAATCATCCCGGCACGCCCGCAGCTACCACGGCCGTTAATGAAAAAAATCAGATTCACATATATTCGTAGATGGTTGCTGCTTTATCTGGTTATGGTGATATTTACGACCACCACCATATCGGTGATATTCTACATGGAGGTCGCCCGAACGCTGAAGTCGGAAACAACAAAAGAATGGATCAATAGATCAGCGGGTGCTTCTGATCAAGCCGTGCCACCGTGGTCCGGCCTGGAGTTGGTACTGTCTTGGCTTCTGATCGGTGGGTTATTGATCAGTTCCGGGTTGGGGTATGCATGGTACAGAATCACTTCGATGAAGATTGATCGTCCCGCGCGTATCATTTTGCGTTCTTTGAATCAGTTGGCCAAGGGCCAACTCAACGAAACAATTGCGATCGATACCCCCGAGGAGTTTCGTCAGATTGGTTCCGGCATAAATGAATTGGCAGCCAATCTGCAAGAATTATTGCTTTTTATTTGGAAACAGACCGGCCAGTGCCTGACTTTATTGGAGCACATTCAAAACAATCCGGATTTGCGCCATGACCGACGTTTAACCTTGGAAAGTCTTGGTTATCTTAAAAAGCTATCCGAATCCATGGATGATCTTCGTGAAATGGCCAAATCATACGTCTTCTATGATGTTAGTCTTGACGGGGACAAAATCCATGCCATTAACGAGCCGGGGACCAAACCCCATCCAGAATAGAACCTGCCGCAATGTGATAATCATGGGTGTTGAATCGAACAAGGTGTGAACATAAGTATAACTTTGTAAATATTACCTTTGGCTTTGTGGTTCAATTTTGGTTTAGCGGTGCGGGATGATATATGGGCGGGGATTCTATTTAAGCTAAAAGTGTAAAGCATCTGGTTTGAAGCAGCGGATTTGACCTGTTTGATTTTTTTAAAATGGTTTAAATTCAACTATTTACCATGATACTTGAATCAAAAATTGCTTTTCTGAATGGAACAAACCGGTACGATGTGCCGAGCCAATCGGCATATGGTTTGCATTCAAATTTTGGATATATTGAACGGGTAGAGCTGTCCCAAAATAGCGCCGCAAAGCCGCGGGGTTAAAGTGAAACGCAAAGATCGCCGTATTTTTTCAGAACATTGGCGCTTAGGCGGGGGGCGCATACGCTGAGATATTGAGATCCCGAGCTTTTAATCTTAACATGGGAGGTGTCCATGGAAAAATCCTTCATACAGATCATTGCCTCCGTACCTGTGCTATATGCCATTCCACTTATTATGCTGATTCTATTGGCGATGTACCTGGCCCGCAAGCCCTTTCATCGAACCATGGCGGCTTTTGGTCGTGTCATTTACAATGCCATGCGGCTCGGCTCGGCATCAGTGAAACTGGCCGAGAAACGCCTCCAGATCAGAAACCGGGAAGTTTTGATGAGCGCAGGACTGGAACTGTCTGAAAGGAAGGTTGAAGGCGAATTCGACCGCCTCGGCAGTGTTATCCAAAGGGATTTGGCAGGCTATCCACAAATTCAGCGCAAGATCAACGAGGGACTGCAAAATCTGGAAGAGGATTATCGCAATTGTGAGGAGATCCCCCAAACCTTGCCCGACTGGGTTAAGGTAATTGATGCAATTGCCAACATCAAGCCCTCGGGTGATCGCATGGTCGTCAATATGCTGGAGGAGATTCATCGAACCCTTGATGAGCAGCATAAATCCGCTGTGGAACGCCACCGGCGCGATGTGGCCAAGCGTCACAATCTCCTCAGCCGTATGATGCCGACCTGGCGATCCATGCAAAAAACCCTGTCGGGTGTTCAGAAGGCAATTGCGAATTTGAATCAACGTTCCAAGAAAATTGATCGATACATGGATGCCTATGAGAAAATCCGCACTCAGGACGACATGGCTGAACGCCAGCTATCTTCCTCCTCTCTGACCCAGTTTTTCATTTCCGGACTGGTATTGGCCATTGCCGTTATCGGAGCCGTCATCAATTTTAATCTGGTAGCCCTGCCCATGTCTGAAATGGTCGGCGGCGCCAATTACATCGGTGCGTTCAAAGCCTCGGATGTGGCCGGCATGTTCATTGTCTGCCTGGAAATTGTATTGGGTGTCTTTCTGATGGATGCATTGCGAATTACAAGGCTCTTTTCAATCATCGGCAGCATGGAAGACCGTAAACGAAAGATTATATTCTGGGTGCTGTTGGGCTTTCTCACGATTTTAGCCGGGGTAGAGTCCTCACTGGCGTTCATGCGAGATCGAATCGCGACTGACATGGAAGCTTTGCGGCAGTCATTGGCCGGCAGGGAGGTCACTGCCATGGCCGCCAGCAACATCCCCACCATCGGCCAGATGATCATGGGATTCATTTTGCCCTTTATCCTGACCTTTGTTGCCATTCCATTTGAATCCTTTGTGTCGTCCTCACGAACCGTGCTGGGACTCCTGGCAGCCTGGTTGCTCAGAATTCTGGCTTTTATTCTCAGGCTAATGGGCAATTTGGGGTTCTATATTTCCAGGATCGTGATCAATATCTACGATTTGGTCATTTTTCCGGCCTTGTGGCTGGAGGGCGCTGTCATTCGCGCCATGCACAAAGAGTATGACCAAAAAACCGATAGCTTTAAAGGTAAAGGCGCT
>JBFFHG010000255.1:0-5739 GCA_041557055.1 Desulfosarcinaceae bacterium | reverse complement strand
GTGCGCTGCCATCGATCAACACCATATTCAAAAGCCGCATCGAACCAATCGGCCGCTGTGGCTTGGGCGTTTGTTGTTTGGGGCGTCATTGCCGGGCCTCCAAATGTTATGGGTTTGACGGTTATTTGCTGTCAGGGTAAGGGATGGAGATCACGGCGATTGACTGACGGCGCGCAACACAGTGAATGCGGAGTCCTGCGGGGAACAGCGGCGGAAACGCTCTGTAAACCCTGAATTGAGCTAAAGAACAACTATAGGGCAAGGGGGGGCGGTGTCAACCACCAATTCAGGATCTATTCGGGAATGATCCCGAGATTTTTAAGTTCATGAACAAAATTATCCACTTGAATGGGCTTGACAAAATATGCACACGCACCGCCTTGGAATAGGGCTTCGACAACCTCCTTGGTTTCATCCAAAGCAGAGGTCATCATCACTTTAACCTCATTGACGGCGGAGATCTCCGCCTGTTTTTCAATTTCCCGAATACTGCGCAAGGCTTCCTGCCCGCTGAGCTGGGGCATCATAATATCCATGCAAATCAGATCATAGGGTTGGGCCATATCCAAGGAGCGCCGAAAAATATCCACAGCCTCTTTGCCGTTAACGGCCACATCGCAATGGCCGAAGGTGGATAAGACTTTTTTCAAAACCTTACATGAGGTCGGGTCGTCCTCAACAATGAGTGCTCGCATTGCTTTTCTCCAAAATTAGAATGTTTATTCTTATTTCGGATTAAATGGGAATAACTTTAGAAAAGGTTTGGCTGAAAAAAACGTCTCTATGCGATTGACGGACTTTCACTCTTTGCCCAAATCAGGTATGTAGTCATGCTAAAAGGGCTGAAAATCGAAAAATCAGAGCATACAACGCCCCCCGGGAGAGGCAGTGGCTGAAAAAAGGAGCCCCATGAATTGCCAAGCTGTTATTTTTGATCTGGACGGCACCTTGCTGGACACGCTGGACGATATCGCCGGCTCAGCCAATCGAGTACTGGCCGCCCGAGGTTTTCCGCCCCATGAAAGAGATGCTTACCGATGGTTCGTGGGTCATGGTTCAGCTCTGCTGATGACCCGTGCCCTTCCAGAGAATCAGCGCAACCCTGAACAGATTAAGAACTGCTTGCAAGACTTCATTGCCGATTATGGTCACAACTGGGATCGGGCCACCCGTCCCTATGACGGCATGCCGGCGCTGCTCAAGCACCTTCAGGAACTCAACATCAAATTGTCGGTGGTCACCAACAAGCCTCACCGTTTCACCGGTTCCATGATAGCACGCTATTTCGGGCAATACCCGTTTGCCCCCATCCTGGGCCAGCAGGCGGGCATCCCCAAAAAGCCCCACCCCCACCAGGCCTTGGCAGCCGCCCAACAGATGGGTGTGGCGCCGTCGGCCTGTCTCTTCATCGGTGACAGCGCTGTGGATATGGAAACCGCCATAAAAGCCGGCATGCAGCCGGTGGGGGCCGGATGGGGCTTCAGGCCGTCCAGCGAACTAATCAAAGCCGGCGCCCCGATCGTCATCCATCACCCGTTGGAATTGCTGAAATTGCTGTAACAATATAGAATCGATTTTCCATATTCGGCATCTTCAACTTGGAAAATGACAAATGGAACAAAAATCCATTTTTTTAACCACCGCACAGGCCATCCAGGCGATCGCAATCGATTTTCGCCAGTACGCCCCCCAGATCACTCTTTTTTGCTCAATTATTGACATGATTTCCGGAGAAACGATCCACTTCAGACGGCAGCCGGACAAAGTTGGACTCTGGATCAATCAAGGTGGTCGTCCCAACATGCGCTGGCTCAATGGCAACGAACTGATTGAATTCATGTGCACGGCCATCCATAAAACCCGGTGGACGCCGGAACTTCTGGCAGGGGTATGCCGCCGCGTCTTTCAGAGCCGGGCTGAGCCGGCGGTAAACCCGGAGAACGGCCAGGCGGGCATTCGCATCGAGACCGACATGGCGCCTTTTACCTGCCGCCAGTGCGGTCGATGCTGCCGTAACCTGGATTACCACCATGAAGTCACCGCTGAGGATGTGGCCCTCTGGCAAACCCTGGACCGCAAAGATATCCTTGAATGGGTAGATCCCGTCATCCAGGATGGGAACACCATCGGATATCGGGTATGGATCGCGCCCGGCACACACCAACAGGCTGGCATCTGCCCCTTCCTGAAAAAAAATCCCACCGCAAACCGCTGGGGTTGCCGTATTCACGCCGTGAAGCCGCAGATCTGCCGCAACTACCCTGTCAACCGCAAACACGCCGCAATGACCGACTGTCAAGGGTTTAGCAGGTCATGCAGCAAATAATCGGTTGACTTATACAATTTAATGGGTAGGGTGTCCCAACACGTAATTCAACCATAAGGAGATTCTAATGCAAAAAGTTGAAAACGGCATGTTCGTAAGCGTCAATTACAACGGCACCCTGGATAACGGTGAGCAGTTTGATTCCAGTGAAGGCCGGGATCCTCTTGAATTCAAGGTCGGCGAAGGCCAGATGATCAAGGGGTTTGAAGAGGCGGTTATCGGCATGACGTTGAATGAGAAAAAAACCTTCACCCTCGCCCCGGCGGAAGCTTACGGTGAAAGGGATGAAAACCATACCCATGAATTCCCGACAGCCGAGATCCCCCCTGAGGTGACCCCTGAGGTGGGCCAGGTCCTGGCTTTGACCTCTCCTGAGGGGCAACATATCCCGGCCCGCATCATTGCCGTAAATAACGAAAAGGTCACGTTTGATCTGAACCATCCCCTGGCCGGTCAGTCGCTCACCTTTGAAATCGAGATCGCGAAAATCAGCGATATCCCCACCCAGCAGCCAATGGGCTGTGGTTCCGGGTGTGACTGCTCCTCGGGATGTGATTGCTAATTGGAAAAATCTTCAAAAGGTTCCTTGATATTTTGCCTTTTGCGGACCTTGAAATATCAAACGCAAGAATCCAGGGGCGTTTTGCCTGCCGGCGCTACCGCAGCGCGTCCGTTGGCAAATTGAACGACAATCCGTTTACGAGATGCGACAATAGAAAAGCCCGCCTCGTTCCTGCCCAACGGGCAAAGGAGAGGCGGGTTTTTCAGGTTGAAAACACCTTCTCGAGTTTCAGTCTGCTTTTGACCAGTTCGGTGCGGTCCCGGGAAAAAATCTCCAGGGTTACAGTGCCGTTATAACCGGCGGCTTCAAGGGCGCGGGCCACGGCCTTGAAATTGATATTGCCGTGTCCGACAGGAAGGTGTTCATCTTGATTGCCGTTATTGTCCGAAACGTGCAGATGAATCAGGCGGTCCCCGAAACGGCGGATAAAATCGAGAACCCGTTTACCGCTTTTATTGCCGATATTGGCGTGCCCCGTATCCAGCACCAGTTTCATTTCCGGGAATGCGGCAAAGATCGATGTAAAATCATCGGGTTCGTTAAAAGGCCCCAATCCGGGGAACAGGTTCTCAATACAAAGCGGCAGGCCAAGCCGGCAGGCTCGAAGCCAGACCTTTTCGAGTCCCTCCATGGCCAGGGCAAGAGCGTGATCCGGCACATGCACCCCCATGCCGTCAATGTATCCGGGGTGCACCACGGCTTTTTCAGCACCCAAATCACTTGCCGTTTCCAAGGCGTCAAGCACCTCCTGCACCGAAACCCGGCGGATACTCTCTGTGAGATGGGCCATATGGACAAAGGTCGGCAGGTGGCAGATCAATCCCATGCCCCAACCGTTCAGGGCCTTTTGAATGGCGCCCTTCTGCGCTTCAATACAGCTTTGGTGAGCCATGGGCGAATCCATGGCCAATTCCAGATAATCCATCTGCATAACGCCAAAGACCTCAATCTCTTCCAATACCGGCAGAACCGGAAAATTCATGGCACCAAACCGCATTTTTGATTTTCCTGCATTTTTGAAATTTCAAGATCCGCAAATGATTCCGGGGTCCCTACTTCCGGAACGGGGACATGCTTTATCATGACCGATTTTAACACCGGTGCTGTTCATGAAGCACATGGTATCCAAAAACGTATATTGTGTACACTTTTTTTCAACACTGATATTGCCCCTATCATTCGCCTCAGCGGATCAAGCTGCCGGAAAATGGCCTCCGCCATTGCGTCCATTAGCGAAAAAACGCTCTTTATTTGACAGCGGGCCAATTTGCCGACAGGATGGGAGCCTTGGCAGTGGTTCTGCGCAGGCATGCGCTCCAACCGGAATTTCAGGCAAGGGGTCGGAGTTGGTTGACTTACAACGAACCGATCAATATTAATGAGTCGTACCCCATGAACAGAAAAGGAGCATTCATGTACCAACCTGCAATTGATAATTATCGTTTTGAAACAGGAGCTTATCGCCCACCCAGTGAAGGTGGAAGTTACTCTTTGCTGGTTCGGTTCACCCGTAACTGCCCCTGGAACCGTTGCGATTTTTGCGCCATGTATAAGACAGAAAAATTCGAAGTTCGCCCTGTTGCGGAAATCAAGCAGGATATCGATGCCATGGCTGCCATTTGCAATGACCTCCAAATCCTTTCCAAGGATTTGGGCCATGGCGGCGCCATCACCCGGGAGGCCGCCATAGCGCTGGTCACCAAAGTACCGGAACTCAATTATCACCAGGGCTTTGTAATGGTTTTCAACTGGCTGACCTCCGGCGCGGGCACGGTTTTTCTGCAGGATGCCAACAGCCTGATCATGAAAACGGATCGGTTGGTGGAAGTATTGCGATATTTGCGCAAAACATTTCCCTCAATCCACCGGGTGACCTCCTACGCCCGATCCAAAACATTGATGCAAAAATCAGCAGATGAACTGACCGCTATTCGCCAAGCCGGCCTGGACCGCCTGCATGTGGGATTGGAAACCGGCGATGACGATCTTTTGAAAAAAATCAAAAAGGGCGTTACCGCCGAGGGACATATCAAGGGGGGCCGAAAAGCGCTGGCGGCGGGATTCCAGCTCTCCGAATACTGGATGCCGGGATTGGGGGGTAAAGCCATGCGCAAAGCCCACGCAGTCAACACCGCCAGGGTTCTCAGCGCCATCAACCCGCACTATATTCGATCAAGGCCCTTTTATCCGGTTCCACAAACACCTATCCATTTGGAAATGCAGAACAAAACGTTCGAAATGGTTTCACCCGAAGAGCAACTTCTGGAGTTGAAGCAGATGATCGCCACCCTGGACGTCACCTCCAGAGTATGCTTTGATCATGCCGGCAATTATTGGAAAGACCGAAAAGGCGGGCTTCTTTTCACCCACAGTTATGAGGGCTATCAATTCCCCGAAGAGAAAGAGAAGGTGCTGGCCCGGATCGATGAGGGCCTGAAGGCCAACAACCGGCGGCCAAATATTTTAAATCTTTAGCTGGAAGGTTACAGACGATCATCACTTGACGTCCGAGGATATTCGGAATCTCAGGTTATCCTCCTGCAAGTGATATTCAGACGGGGCCTTATTCAACCGCCCCATAACAAGAGATAAAACCAAAGCGGGCAGCAGGACCATTCCGACAAATCCAATGATCAGGATAATCATGTTACAGAAACCTCCAATTTTTTCCAAAAAAGCGATGACAAAAAAACCAACTGTTCAGATGGCAAGCAATTTTTCTGCCACCATTGAATGGAAGCCTCGCAGGATTCCATGTGTATAAAAAACATAATTATTTTAAACCATTAAACACATAAAAAAGAATATCAAAAGATTGGAAAGCCATTCAACATGTCAGATATTTGACCCT
>JBFFHG010000254.1:0-5748 GCA_041557055.1 Desulfosarcinaceae bacterium | reverse complement strand
GCTATTTTCAAGAACGGCGCAAAACCGATCCGGATACAGATCAGGCTCTTTTGGACCAGATTCAAAAAATCTCGGATGAATTCGAGAAAAGCTATATCCGTCATATCACCGAACTGATGGAGAGGTATCACAAGCCCATTATCGGGGTTCACCTGCTCACCGATGACAATGATAAAACCCTGTACAGGGTCCCGGAATCAAAATACAAAGGTGTTTTTTTCCAAACCCCTGAACGGGCGGTGTTTGCGCTCTCCAAAATGGTGGCTTACGAAAGATTTCTGAATCGGGAGTAGATGTGGTTTCAATCTCAGCTTGAGCCTGATATTTTATTTTGGTATTTATGGACAATTATACACGCTTTTACACAAAGGATACATATTGCCAGACAACTCGAACAAAATCCATAAACGCCCTTTGATTAACAGACGACGGTTTGATTTTGACATCGGTTACTTGGTCAAGAGCCCGTGCAGAGAGTGCCGCGATCGCCTTCTGCTTCCCAAATGCGCTGATGGTTGCGGCCTGCTGGATCGCATTCAGACCCGATTGTCCCGGGCCATTTCAACCACGCACACCCATTCAGCCCTTGAGCCTTTCGCCATTTACCTGGAAAGTTCGCAAAAAAAATGAGGACGGCGCCCATCCATGCTTCTCAATTCTATCATTTGGTGTCCGGCCCAGGCGGAGCCATCGGGCTTCAATTCATGGGACGTCTTGACCACCGCTGCGCCGCTTCCCTGATAAAGGATCTCAAGATCGAGGTCAAAAGGCGTCAACCGGTAAAGGTCACCGCCGATCTGAACCGCATCACCTACTTCGACGACTTCGGCGTGCTGGTATTGAAGGAATTGCGCAACTATCTGGATGAGCATCAGATCCCTTTCAGGCTGATCCAGCCCCCGCCCAAAGCCGGTGAAGTGCTGGCCCTTTTCAATTTCGACGATCATGAACCGTGCCAGCGGATCGCGCCCAAAAAAAAGGCCAATCTCATTTTACGGCTGGGAGATGGCTTTCTTCTTCAGCTTTATCACATCCGTTTTCTGGTCTCTTTTTTGGGGTCGGTGCTGCTATGCCTCTTGCATGTGGTCCGGCATCCCAGCAGCCTGCGATTCAACGACACCATGGTTCTGATGCAAAAAACCGGGGTTGACGCCGTCCCCATTGTCGGCCTCATAAGCTTTTTGCTGGGACTCATCATGGCCTTTGTCTCCAGCATGCAACTGGCCCAATTCGGCGCCAGCATCTACGTGGCGTCCCTGGTGGCGTTATCCATGGTGTCCGAACTGGGTCCCATCATGACCGCCATCGTGGTGGCCGGCCGCTCAGGTTCCGCATTTGCCGCGGAAATCGGCACCATGCGAATTTCAGATGAGATCGATGCCTTGTTTGCCATGGGCATCTCTCCGACCCTGTTTCTGGTGGTGCCGCGCATCATCGCCACGGTCCTCGTGGTCCCCCTGCTGACCCTTTTTGCTGATCTTTTTGCCATTTTCGGAGGGCTGACGATCAGCGTCAGCATGCTCGATCTGACGGTCGGATCCTATATCAATCAAACCATTAACGCCCTGGATATCTTTGAGTTCTCCTGGGGATTGATGAAAAGCGTTGTCTTTGCAGCCCTGATTTCCTGGATCGGCTGCCTGCGGGGTTTTCAGGTTCGCGGCGGCGCATCCGGTGTTGGAAATGCCGCCACATCGGCGGTTGTCTCGGGTATTTTTTTAATTATTCTGTTCGACTCCATTTTTGCGGTAATCCGCAGTTATTGGTAGCATGACCGACAAAAATCCGCCCATCATCGAGGTACGTGATCTGGTAGCCAAATACGGCGATGATGTTATATTGAAAGATGTTAGCTTCAATATTCAGCCCGGCGAAATCCTGGCCATCATCGGCGGCAGCGGCTGCGGTAAAACAACGCTGCTAAGACACCTGGTGGGACTCAAGCCGCCGGCCGCCGGCCGTATCTCCATCGACGGCACGGATATTACGGATCAGGAAGAGGCGGCCTTTGCAGCCGCGTTGCGCAAAATCGGCATCCTGTTCCAGGGCGGCGCCCTGTTCGGCTCCATGACCATTGCCGAAAACATCGCCCTGCCGATCCAGGAGTATACCGACCTCAGCCCCGGCGCCGTTTCCAATCTGGTTCGCATGAAGCTGTGCAGCGTCGATCTGGGCGGCTATGAGAACCATCTGCCCTCCGAGCTCAGCGGCGGCATGATCAAGCGCGCCGCCCTGGCCAGAGCCCTGGCTCTTGATCCGGAAATTCTTTTCCTGGACGAACCCACGGCCGGTCTCGATCCAGTCATCTCGGCGGAGATCGAAGAGCTGATTTTGCGCATCAATCACAGCCTGGGAACCACCATGGTGATCATCACCCATTCGCTCAACATTATTTTCAAAGTTTCCCATCGTATCATCATGCTTGATAAATCGGTAAAAGGAATCCTTGCCCAGGGCGACCCCAAAGAGCTAAAACAAAAAAGTCCCATGGCCAAAGTCAAACAGTTTTTCAACCGTCAAGCCAACCTATCCGGGAATGTATGATGGCGACATTAAAAACCAAATTCAGTGTGGGGCTCTTTCTGATTTGCGGTATGGCAATCCTGATCATCGGCATTATCTGGCTCGGAATGTCCAATTATCTGGAAAAAGGGCGGATGTTCGTGGCCTACTTCGACGAATCGGTTCAGGGACTGGATGTGGATTCTCCGGTTAAATACCGCGGTGTCCGCATTGGGCGTGTGCACGGCATCGGGGTTGCGCCGGATGAACGCCTGATCGAAGTGGTCCTGAAAATCGAAAACGATATTCAAGCGGACGCAAATGCCAAAAAACTGATTGCCAAACTCAAATCCGTGGGCATCACAGGCCTGATGTTCATTGAGCTGGAGCATCAACCCGCACCAAGCGCCAATATCCAGCCGCCCCTCTCTTTTGAACCCGAATATCCGGTCATTGCCACCCGGCCATCTGAAATTTCCAAATTCTTTCAAGGCATCGACGATGTCTTTACAATGATTCGGGCCCTTGATACCGAAACCATATCGAATCAGGTCGTCACAGCCCTGAAAAAAATAAACCAGACCATTGACGAAGCCCAGTTAACCCGGCTGGCGGCCGATCTTCGCAATACCGTGGAAAACATGCAACACCTCTTGAAACCGGAAAAAGTCAACAACCTTCTCGATTCTGTTGAAAAGAGCGCCGGTAGTTTCAATCGCATGGCGGTCAATGCCGACGACGGCATCACCGAAATCCGCGACACCGTGGCCCGTCTGGACAGTGTGATCGGAAACAGCGGCGGCGACGTGCGGCAAATGGCCTCGGAGTTGAAAGCCGCCGCCCAAGAGGTCAAACGGGCCGTGGATAGCGCCGCCACACTGCTGGAGGATACGGATCGAAACATGGATTCGCTGCAACGTCAGGCAGCGGGAACCCTGTCACGCATTGATCAGGCCGCAGATTCCTTGAACCGTTTTCTCGACCGTTTGGCCAATCAGCCTTCCCAGGTCATCTTCAGCGCGCCCGCTGCGGATAAGCCCTGAGGATCGCCATAGGATGTCTAAAAAAGCAACCTGATGCGGAACAGGCATGATTCAAGGTATAACCGGATAAAGGCAAACTCCATTATGATCAAAGTCAACGCCAGTACCCAGCTCATCCTTTTGTTTCTCGTCCTGACCACACTCTCGGCCTGCATGGGCGTTTCGGCCCCTTCCAAGCCCATCTACTACTATACCCTGGACTATGAAACACCATCTGCCAAACTGAAACACCACCTGCCGTGCACCCTTCGGGTGGAGCGATTCAGTGTGAGTCCGCCATTCAACAGCCAGCGCATCATCTATGCCCATAACGGCCTGCAGCGCAATGCCTATGCCTATCACCAGTGGATCGCCGCGCCAGGGGAGCTGCTGCCCTATTTTCTGGCCCGCGACCTGCGCCGAACCAACGGCTTTCGAGCGGTCATGACGCCTGACGCGACCCTTGCGGCCACCCACAGCCTGCATGGGTGGGTGGAACAGTTTGTCGAACAGGACGGATCGCCCGAATGGCAGGCGGCCGCGGTCATCCATGTTACCCTCACCTCCAACCTGGACCGCGACCCCGCAAGCAAAATTTTGCTGCAAAAGCGCTATGACGCCACAGCACCCTGCAACGCCAAAACGCCCCAAGCCCTGGCCCAGGCCATGAGCGAGGCGTTTGCGGATATATCCCGATCTGTGACCAAAGATATTCATGACCGTCTGTCGACGGTTGAACCCCTGAAATATTAGGAAGGTTGCCCATGAAACCGAAACCACTGGACCAGCTTGAGGCCCATGAACAATTCAAGCAACGCGCCAGGGAGATCCATCAACCCGCCAACCATCTGAAACATCTCATAGAGACACCCAGCCGCCTGCAGGATTTTTCAGCCGGGGGCGGCGGGCTCTTTTTGGACTACTCGCACCAGCGTCTGGATGTGGAGACCCGAAACGCATTGGCGCAACTGGCCGCCACCCTCTGCCTGCAACAACGCTTCGACGGGATGTGCAACGGCGAGATAATCAATGTGACCGAAAAAAGGGCCGTGCTGCACACCGCCGCCCGATCCTTTGACAACCGGCCGATTCTCTTGGAGGGCCGGGATATCATGCCCGATATCAGACGAGTGCGTGATGAAGTCAAGGCATTCAGCGAAAAAATTCATTCGGGCCGGATCAGCGGTTCAACCGGCCGCCCCTTTCAACATGTGGTCGTGGTGGGCATCGGCGGCTCCTATCTGGGAACCGAGTTTGTCTCCACGGCCTTATCGGCCCAGGCCGACAAGGGAATTCAACTTCACTATCTGGCCAACGTGGATATTCACAATTTCGGCGCGGTGGTCCATGACATCGACCCGGCCGCCACCCTGTGGGTCATCATTTCCAAAAGCTACACCACGGCCGAGACCATGGCCAACACCCGCCAGGTAGAGACCTTCATGCGCGCCCAGGGGCTCGATCCCGGCCGCCACATGGTCACGGTTACAGCCAAAGGCAGTCCGGGGGACGATCCCTCGCGACCCGTTGTGCAATCCTTTCATATGTTCGATTACATCGGCGGCCGCTACAGTGTCACCTCCGCGGTGGGCGCCGTTCCCCTGAGCCTTTACCTGGGATATGAGCGCTTTGAAGAATTTCTGCACGGCGCGGCCGAAATGGACCGCCACGCCCGTAGCGCACCGGTCTTGGAAAATCTGCCCCTGCTGGCCGCCTTGATCTCGGTCTGGAATACGACCTACCTGGGCTACCAGCAGCAAGCCGTTATTCCATACGCCTTCGCCCTGTCCAAATTTGCGGCCCATGTGCAGCAGTTGAATATGGAAAGCAATGGAAAGGCCGTGGATTTACAAGGCCGATTCCTTTCGGAACCGGCCGGTGTGACCATTTTCGGCGAACCCGGCACCAACGCCCAACACTCCTTTTTTCAACTGGCCCACCAGGGCAAACCCTTTCCCGTGGATTTCATAGGGGTTCTGAAGACCCACTATGCTCAGTATCGATCCACTTCAAAAGGCGTCACCAACCACCAGGAACTTTGGGCCAACATGCTGGCCCAGGCCAAAGCCCTGGCCGTGGGAGCGGAGAACCAGGACCGGACCCGCCATTTCAGCGGCAACCGCCCCTCTTCCACAATTGTTCTGGATGACCTGAGCCCCCGCAACATCGGACGGCTGCTGAGCTTTTATGAAGCACGAACAGTGTATGAAGGTTTTATCTGGGG
>JBFFHG010000253.1:0-5764 GCA_041557055.1 Desulfosarcinaceae bacterium | reverse complement strand
TAGAAGTACCCCTCTTCATCCATCGTGGCGATATCGCCGGTATAGAGCCAGCCGTTTCTCAGGGTCTGGGCCGTCTCTTCGGGTTTGTTCCAGTATCCGGCCATGACCTGAGGGCCTTTAACCACCAATTCACCGGGTTGACCCGGCGGGACATCCTCATTGTCATTCACCAGATCGACAATGCGGCAATCCGTATCGGGCAGGGGTAACCCGATACTGCCGATTTTACGCTGGCCGCCAAAGGGATTCATGTGCGTTACCGGGCACGATTCGGTCAGCCCGAACCCCTCTGAAATATGGATGCCGGTTCTCTGGTTGAATGTGCAGATGATCTCCTTGGGAAGGGGCGCGCTGCCGGAAAAACATGCTCTGATGCAGGACAGATCGGTCTTGTCTATCTGCGGGTGACTCAGAATGCCGATGTACATGGTGGGAACCAGGGAAACAAAGCTCGGCTTGGCCTTGCGCAACGCTTCGATAAGCGCATCGGGCTTGGGTTTGGGCACCAGCACATTGCCCCATCCCTGGTAAAGTGCGAGATTCATGCTGGTGGTCAGACCCATAACATGAAAAAACGGCAAGGCGCCCATCATCACTTCATTGCTTCCCTTGTTGAAGGTTGGGAACCATGCGCTGATCTGCTGCAGTTGATGAATCAGATTGCCGTGGGTCAGCATGGCTCCCTTGGAGACGCCGGTGGTGCCCCCGGTGTACTGCACCATGGCCAGATCGTCAAGACTCACCTGGACGGCCGCAATCTTCGGCCCGGAGGCTTTGATAAGATCACGCCACTGATGTGTGTCGTGGGATTCTTTGACTTCGGCGGCCAGGCCCTTTTGAGAGGCCGCCAAGGGAAAGAGCAGGCGCTTGGGCAGGGGCAGATAATCGCCCAGCCCGGTGTAAACGATCTGGCGAATGCCGGTTTTCGGCCGCAGATCGATCATGCGGTTGGCCAGCAGATTCAGAGTGATCAGACAAACCGCCCCCGAGTCATTGAACTGGTGTTCCAACTCGCGGTCTGTGTACAGAGGATTGTTCATGACCGCCACGGCGCCGATTTTGAGGATGGCGTGGTATGCCACCACACAGGGGATCATGTTGGGAAGCAATACGGCCACCCGATCGCCTTTTTGGACGCCGAAACCGCGCAGACTGGCCGCAAAGGCATCAATCATCGCGCCCATGCGGCCATATCTGAGACAATATCCCTGGTAATACAACGCCATGCGCTTTGGATAGGTCTTGATATTGCGTTCCAACAGTTGCGGAAAGGGCGTGGGGTCATAATCGATGGACTTCGGCACCCCCGGGGCATACTGGTCAAACCATGGTCTGGATTGCTTCTCTGCCATTATCATCTTGCCCTCCTCAAGTTCAAATGTAAGTCCCGCGGCAACCAATCCGCAGCGTTCTAATCCCATAATTCGAACAGAGCCGCGGCCCCCATGCCGCCGCCGATGCACATGGAGACAACGCCGTAATGCACGCCCAGGCGACGCATATTGGCCAGCAGGGTGGCGCATAACTTGGCGCCCGTGCACCCCAGGGGATGGCCCAGGGCGATGGCGCCACCGTTAATATTGACTTTGGCATAATCCAGTCCCAGGGTGTCGATGCAGTAAAGGGCCTGGGCCGCAAAGGCTTCGTTGAGTTCAAACAAACCGATGTCTTTGATCTCCAGGCCGGCAAGTTTGAGCAGCTTGGGAATGGCATGCAGGGGCCCGACGCCCATTTCATCGGACCGACAACCGGCCACGACGTAGCACTTGAGGGCGGCCAGGGGCGTCAGGCCCAATTCAACCACCGCCGTTTGACTGGCGATTATCGTTGCGGCCGCACCATCTGTGGTTTGGGAGCTGTTGCCGGCGGTGACCGATCCGCCCAAGGCAAACACGGGGCGCAAGGCGGCCAGCCCTTCAGGGGTGGTGTCCGCCCGTACGCCATCGTCATGGTCCTGAACAAAGGTCTCCTTTTTGAAAATTCCGTTGGGCTGCCGGGTAAATTTGGCCGCCGGCGTGGGCACGATTTCGGTAAAAAGCCCTCCCCGTTGCGCTTCGGCGGCCTTCATCTGGGATTTGTAGGCGAACGCATCCTGGTCCCGGCGCGAAATGTTGTAGCGCCGGGCGACATTTTCGGCAGTCAATCCCATGGAGATATAGGCTTCGGGCGATGTCCCGGAAAACTGGGGGTGGGGGCTGGTAAAATTCCCCCCCATGGGAACGGCGCTCATGGATTCCACACCGCCGCCGATGGCCACTTCCGACCAGCCCGACATGACGCGCATGGCGGAAATGGCGATGGCCTCCAGGCCTGAGGAGCAAAAGCGATTGATGGTGCCGCCGCTGACAGCATCCGGAAAGCCGGCCATTTGAGCACATACGCGGCCGATATTAAGGCCCTGCTCAGCCTCAGGAAATGAACAGCCGATCATGACGTCATCGATTTTGTCGGCGGTCAGGTTGTCGGTCCGGTCCACCGCCGTTTTGAGAATGAATGACAGCAACTCTTCGGGACGGGTATCTTTAAAGGCCCCCTTGGCGCGTCGGCAGCCCGGGGTTCTCAAGGATTGAACGATATAGACATCTCTCATGGATAGTTTCCCTTTCTTTGGATTAATTGCGCAAGGGTTTGCCAGTCTTGAGCATATGCTCGATTCTCTTCCGGGTTTTCTCCTCATTGAGCAGGGCCAGGAAGGTCTCTTCTTCCAGCTTGAGAATCACGGTTTCGTCGATTTCACTTCCAGGGGCCACGTCGCCGCCGCTGATGACATAGGCAATGCGCCGGGCCAGAAAGGCATCATACTCGGAAACGTAACCGGCGCGCTGCATGTCGGAAAGCTGTGCGTTGACCAATCCCTGAGCGGTCTGACCGAACACCTTGATCTTCTTTTTGGCCGGCGCCGCATAGCCATCGGAGACCATCCGGAGCACTTCGCGTTTGGCTTCACCGATCAGGTTGTCGGCATTAAAGACAATGCGATCCCGGGGACCGAGGAAACCGTTGACCCGGGCGTCGGCGGCCGAGGTGGAGACTTTGGCTGTGGCAATGTTCTGAAAAACGGTAACAAAAAAAGGCATCAGGTTGACATTGGCGACCCCTGTCGGAATATTGCCGCAAACCTTCTTCCACAGGTTGAGACAGCCGCCGCCGCCGGGCAGCAATCCCACGCCGATCTCCACCAGCCCCATGTACAGTTCGGCATGGGCCACCATGCGGTCGGCGGCCAGGCCGATTTCGCAACCACCGCCCAAGGCCAGGCCGAAGGGCGCGGCCACCACCGGAAACGGTGCATAGCGGGCCCGCTGAAGGGCGCCTTGCATGTGTCGAATCCCCATGGCGATTTGATCGAATCGGCCTTCCAAAGCGGCGGTGACCATCTCGTTCAGGTCGGCGCCGGCCGAAAAAGCCGGCGGTGCGCCAGCCGCCTGGTTGCCGATCACCAAGCCGACGCCGTTGCCGTTGACGTAATCAATGGATTGATGGATAAAATCCACCAACTCTGCATTCAGCGCATTCATCTTGGTGTGAAATTCGCAACAAAAAACGCCGTCGCCCAGATCCACCAGGCTGCCCGAAGAACAGCTTTGGACAGTATGTTCGGCGGCTTTGAGGTTGTGCAGCGACAGGGCGCGTTCATCCACCTCTGCAGGTTGATAGGCCCGGGTGGTAAAATCATAATAAAAACGTCTGCCGTTTTCGAGCTTGTAGAAGGTGTCGTGGCCGGCGGCCAGCATTTGGGTCACTTTTTCCGGCACCGCCATCTTTTCGTTGCGCATGCGCTCCACCGATCGGGCCACACCGATGGCATCCCAGGCCTCAAAGGGCCCCAGGGCGAAGTTGTACCCCCAGCGCATGGCGTTATCCACCTCCACGATGGTATCGGATATATCGGGGATTCGATTGGCGGAATAGATCAGGGAAGCGGCCAGATACTTCCATGCGAAACGGGCGCCACGATCCTGCCCGTAGACCACGGCACACATCTTCTCCGGCAGGGTGGCGCACTTTGCAGCGGCCTGCAGACAGGCAAATTTCGGCTTTTCAAAGGTTTCATAGGTCAAGGTCCCGGGATTGATCACCTTGACGACGCGCTGGCCCTGATCATCCTTTTCCTTCCTGTAAAAGCCGCTGCCGCTCTTGTTGCCCAGCAAGCCTTTTTCAACCATTCGGTCGATGTAGGCCGGCACTTTGAATTTTTCACGCTCTTCGTCATCTTTGACCATTGAATAAGTGTTTGCGGCCACATGGGAGATAAGATCCACCCCCACCAGGTCGCCCAGTTTAAAAATGGCGGTCTTGGGGCGCCCTATGGCCGGTCCCAGCAGGGCGTCCACCTCCGGGATGGTCAGATCGTCGCTCATGGCCATGGCGTCGAAAACATGGGCGCTGCTGTGGACCCCGACGCGATTGGCGATGAAGTTGGGGGTATCCTTGGCCCAGACAATGCCCTTGCCCAGCATGCCGCGGCCGAAGTCGGCAATGAATGTCAGGATCTCCGGCAGGGTCTCTTCGCCGGGAATCAACTCCAGCAGGTGCATGTAGCGCACCGGATTGAAAAAGTGGGTCCCCATGAAGTGTTGCCGGAAAACCGTGGAAAGCCCAGCGCTGATGTCCCGCAATGGAATACCCGAAGTATTGGTGGTAACTATGGCGTCGGCCTTGCGCACGGTTTCCAACCTTCGGCAAAGCGCCTGTTTGATCTCAAGTTTTTCCACCACCACCTCGACGATCCAGTCACATTCGGCCAATTTGTCAAAATCGTCTTCCAGGTTGCCGATGGAAATCAGCGACGCATCACCGGGCGTCATCAAAGCGGCCGGTTTGGCGGCCTTGATATTCTTGAGGCCTGCGGCCACGATGCGGTTGCGGGCGGCCGGATCTTCGAAGTCGCTGCCTTGCAGGTCCAATGGCACGATATCCAGCAGCAGGGTCGGAATGCCGGCGCCGGCCAGCAGAGCGGCAATGCCGCCGCCCATAACACCCGAACCGATGACCGCGGCCTTTTGAATTCTTCTGATCATATTGTTCTCCTATGTTTCTTTTTTTGTATTCTGTATTTGTTGCCAGTGCGTTTAAAATCTCCGGGAAGAGATGATTCATATCCATCACGCGGATCATGAAACAATGCATCTCTTCGCGATGAAAACACCACTTGCCGGAAACCTTCCCGACGGCTATCCGCCAAAAGAGGCTTCATCCATATCCACCGCCGCGCTGCACATCATCCTCACCGAGCGCATCCGGCCTTCGGTCACCGGCAGCACGGTTTGAATGTAGAAACGGGCGGTCTGCAGCACGCCTTCGTAGAAATACCGATCTTTCTGATCAGCACCGTTGCCCAAGGCCCCGGCCGCCAGAGTGCCGCGCCACAGATGCATCCAGGCCAGGATGACATCGCCCATGACCTCCAGAAACGGCGTGGCATGGGCAAAAGCCGCCTGGTAGCGTTCGGAATAAGCGGCCGCCCCCAGGTGCTGGGCCAATTCTCCCAGCATGCGCGCCGCGCCATCCACCGCAGGCACCAGATCGGCCAGTTGATCAAAGGCCTTGGCCTTGGAGACCTTGTCCATGATCTCGGCCATAAAGGCCTTTAAAACCTCACCGTCGTGCATGAGCAATTTACGGCCCAGCAGGTCCATGGCCTGAATGCCGTCGGTACCCTCGTAGATGGAGGCAATCTTGGCATCCCGGGCCAACTGCTCCACCGGAAATTCACGGGTATACCCGTAACCACCGTGGACCTGCATGGCCTGGATGCAGACCT
>JBFFHG010000252.1:0-5768 GCA_041557055.1 Desulfosarcinaceae bacterium | reverse complement strand
TTCCTGATGGGTGCCGCTCAAGGGATAGAGCACACCGATTCGGACCTCCTGGGCGTGCGTCCGGAAGGGAACAAGCGCTGCAAAACCAATAACGCAAATAATGAGAATTGTTTCAAGCGCCCCTGTTCGTCTACCGCGCCTCTTATCTCCAAACCGCATGACTGAATCGTGTTTCATCATCTGCTCCTGTATTTCTCTTTTATAAAGTCTCTCATATTCTCGACAAATGTGTCAGCTTTCTCTTTCTGGCGAATTTCCTTACTCAGCAACGCGATAAAATTGTCCAATTGATAGAGCGGAAAAGAGTTAAGATCCAACCCCATCTCCTGGGCAATATCCTCGATGAGGAGATCAGCGATGGGTCCGATGGCGGTCGATAGCTGCCGGGTCAGCTCTTGCACGAAACTGTGATCGGCGATGCGCCTGCTGTTGTCGACCACCTTTTCAACAAGGCCCATGGCAAGCAGTTGACCGGCCCTTTCAACCAGAACATCCAGGTTGTACCCGTCTTCCCGGGCAATGGCCTCAATGGTGCGAATACCGTCCAAGGCCCATACAAGATTTGATAGGGAAAGATCCAGCGACAGATTCGCCGTATCGATCCCCTGC
The DNA here is from genome assembly GCA_041557055.1 of Desulfosarcinaceae bacterium. Lineage (GTDB taxonomy): Bacteria > Desulfobacterota > Desulfobacteria > Desulfobacterales > Desulfosarcinaceae > JARRKU01. The sequence goes on along the minus strand of JBFFHG010000252.1, from coordinate 5,159 downwards.
GAACGCTTCAAAACCATTCCTGGAATCTCACCGGCAACGAATTTCATCAAGGCACCTCTTTAGCAAATTAGACAGATATACCGTATCAAGCTGATAGCGGGTCACGGTTTTTTGTTATTTTGCAATTTCCATGCCAATATTTCCATAAAATATTTTTAACATAAAAATATAAATAGTTACAGGCCTAAAAACACACCATGGCGCCATGTGCATCCCTGTTTTCCCTTCCAACCGCCCCAACATATCCGAAATCCCGGAATTTCAGACCGCATCTGCTGCGCAAAACGCAATGGTCTAAATTTCCAAACGACCAAAATCCGATCTATTGGGGCTCTCCGCGATTCACAGTGGGAGACCCGGACGGATTCCAAAAAACTGGAATGCTTTCCAGGATCCTGGAATAGCCGTTCAAAAGTTCCAAAGGTTGTCTGTTTGCCGGCAAGAAGCATCAGCCTGTTCTGAAAGCATTAATTCAAAATTGCGCTCTTTGGCACGATTGATGAAAGCCCCCTTTCCCAATTACCCTCCAAAACCATATCAGCCCGGAAAGGAGTAAACCCAGTGACACCTGTGGCGTTAAGAACACGTTCTGCAGAGGGAAGCTTCGATCAACCCACTGCCGGATTTTGCGATGGTTATGTGCAGGCCAACCTGGTTGTTCTGCCGGAAGCTTATTCGGCCGACTTTGAAACGTTTTGCCGAAAAAACCCAAAGCCTTGCCCGCTTCTTGAAGTGATTGGGCCCGGAGCGTATCAAACCCAAAAACTGGCCAAATCCGCGGACCTCACAAATACCATACCCCGTTACCGGGTATGGAAGCAGGGGCGGATTCATGCCGAAGTACAAGATGTCAAGGATTACTATCGAAAAGATCTTGTGTTTTTCTTGCTGGGCTGCAGTTTTTCTTTTGAAGAAGCGTTGATTAAATCCGGGATTCAATTGAGGCATGTCGAGCAGAAGCGCAATGTCTCCATGTATCGGACCAATATCCCACTGCAGCCTTCGGGGCCTTTCAAGGGCCGGATGGTTGTCAGCATGCGCCCGATCCATCACCGTGACGTGGCCAGAGCGTGCATGGTCACGGGCCGGTTTCCAAATGTCCATGGTGAACCGATCCATGTGGGGTATCCGGAAATGATCGGCATAAATGATCTCGGTCGGGTGGACTATGGCGATCCCGTGACCATTGGGGACAAGGAGATACCCGTTTTTTGGGCCTGCGGGGTAACACCTCAGAATGTATTGCTGCAAGCCGGTATTCCATTTGCCATCACCCATGCCCCCGGGTACATGTTTGTCGGCGATATGCGCAACGAGGATTTCACCGTTGGTCAATCGATCTGAAAATTTCACTCAGAAAAGTTTTGGGCCGCAAATAAAATCATTTGCACACGGGAGGTTTCACATGAAAAAAAGAAATTTCGTTTTGTATTTGGCTATTGCTTTGGCGGCAACCGCACTGACAATCACCGGCGCAGGGGCGGATTCTTCGGTTAAGCAGATCCGCGTCGTGGGAAGCTGGAGCAGTCTGACCATGTACAACAACTTTGAAAAGCCTTTCTGGACGGATGTGGTGCCCAGAGAATTGGGACTGAAAACCAGTATAACCAGCCTGAGCCAGCTTAAACTGGATGGTCCGGCGATATTGCGCCAGATGAAATTGGATGTCTTTAATGTGGTTCATACGGTGGCCGACTATGTTGTTTCGGACTCGCCGGCTTTGGCCGGACTCGACCTTCCGGCCCTGGCCACCGACATTCATACCGCCCGCAAGGTAGTTGATGCCTATCGGCCGGTGTTGGAAGAATATCTGGCCAGGGATTTCGATGTCAAGCTGCTCAGCGTGGTCCCCTACCCCGCCCAAGTCATTTTCAGCCGTGATAAAATCAATGGACTGAGCGACCTTAAAGGCAAAAAAATCCGGGCCAGCGGCTGGACCACCTCCGAATTTGTCACCGCTTTAGGGGCCACCGGCGTGACGTTATCCTTCAGCGAAGTCCCCCAAGCCCTGCAGCGGGGGGTTGTCTCCTGCGCCATTACCGGCAGCCTTTCCGGATTTTCAGCCGGATGGGGAGAGGTCTCAAACTATGTCTATCCGCTGCCGGTGGGCGGCTGGGACTATGTCATCGGCACCATGAGTCTGAACACCTGGAACAAACTGAATAACTCCCAACAGGAAAAACTGCAATCCTTGATCAAAGAAAAGCTGGAGATACCGGCCTGGAAAGTAACCGCCGACGAGACCCAGGCAGGACTGGATTGTCTGAGCGGCCAAGCGTGCAGTTATGGAAAACCCGGCAAGGTAAAACTTTTGCCTGTCACAGAGGGGGACAAAGAACTGGCCCGGGAAATTCTTGTAAAATATGTTCTGCCGGCCTGGGCTCAAAAGGTCGATCCGTCAGTGGTGCGCCAATGGAATGAAACGGCCGGCAATGTAACCAAACTGAATGCATTGCAGTAGGAATTCGGGATCGGGAGTGTCCCATAAAACCATGGACTCGAGCAAAAACCAGAGGCGACGATGATAAACACAATTGTTAACAGAGGCGAAATGATTTCACGGATCGCGGCCTGGATCAGCGGCGCCCTCTTGTTCGGCACGGCGATCCTGATCACAATCGAAGTGTTATTAAGAAAGATGTTCTCCATATCCATGGGCGGCGCGGATGAAATCTCCGGGTATGCAATGGCGGTGAGTTGCAGTTGGGCCTTTGCCTATGCCCTTTTTCGCAAATCCCATATCAGAATAGACCTGTTTTACATTAGACTGCCCCATGGGGTCAGGTATTTGCTGGATATTTCAGCCCTGGTTCTTTTTGCCATTTACATGGTGATTCTGACCTACTTTTCGTTTCATGTTTTTCTGACGTCATTTATCAAATCTTCCACCGCCAACACCCCCTTGCATACGCCGCTATGGATTCCGCAGGCCGTCTGGGTTGCGGGGCTTATAATCTTCACCCTTTCGATCTTTTTGATTCTAACCGGCACGGTTTGGAATCTGCTTAAAAAGAATTACGGTCTGGCCCAAAAATTGTCGGGGGCGACGACCCTGGAAGAGGAGATCGAAGAAGGGACGGTTCGCCCGCCGACGCCCGAAACCATCCTGACAGGAGGATCGAAATGATCATTGGCATAACCCTGTGTATTCTTCTGGCGCTGTTGCTTTTAAGCATCCCGGTAGCGGCCGCGTTGGCCATTTTGGGGCTCTCTCTGGGTGAAGTCTTTTCATCTTTCCCGCTTTACCGCGCCATAGGGGAAATCTCGTGGACGGCCAGCACCGACTTCATTTTGTTGGCCATCCCGCTGTTTGTGCTGTTGGGCGAAATTTTACTGCGGGCCGGAATTGCCGAAAAAACCTACATCGCACTGGACCGATGGCTCTCCTGGCTTCCGGGCGGTCTGATCCACGCCAATATCGGCACCGCGGCCATGTTTGCCGCCACCTCGGGCTCCAGTGTGGCCACAGCAGCCACCATTACAACCGTGGCGCTGCCCCAGGCCCGCCGGTATGGGTATGCGGAGAGCTTGTTTGCCGGGTCGATTGCCGCCGGCGGAACCCTGGGGATTCTCATTCCGCCATCCATCAACCTGATCGTTTACGGCTTCTTGACAAATACATCCATCCCGCAACTGTTTATGGCCGGCATTGTTCCGGGCGTGCTGCTGACCCTGTTGTTTATGCTATGCATTTTGGTTATCTGCTGGGTAAAACCTCATTTGGGAGGCGGTCGGCGCACCGCCTCATGGTCCGAGCGGTTCAACAGCCTTAAGCATATCCTGCCCGTGTTTGTCATCTTTTTTGTGGTCATCGGTTCGATCTATGCAGGATTTGCAACCCCGACCGAATCGGCAGCCTTGGGTGTGCTGGCCTCCCTGGGACTTGCAATCAGTTACAGGGCCGTCAATATGGCTTTTTTAAAGGACGTCATGGAAGGCACGATGCGCACCACGGCAATGATCATGTTGATCATGATATCCGCCAACTTTCTCAACTTTATCCTGGACGCCATCGGTCTTGCCGAAACACTGACCCATTTCGTCAACACATTGGGACTCTCACCGATGAACACCTTGTTCGTCATTATCGGCCTGTACATCGTTCTGGGCTTTTTTGTGGAGACACTCTCATTGATGGTGATCACCGTTCCTATCGTGGCGCCCGTCATGGTCGGCCTGGGGTTCGACACCGTATGGTTCGGCGTGCTGCTCATCCTGTTGATCGAAATGGCCCTGATAACCCCACCCGTGGGACTGAACCTGTATGTGGTCCAGGGAGTGCGCCGCCGCGGCTCGATCAGCGAAGTCATGTTGGGCAGCGCGCCATTCGTATTCATGATCGTAATGATGATTGCCGTGCTGGTGGTGTTCCCCGACGTGGTCCTGATATTGAGCCGATACGTGAATTAACGTCGGGGTTGACAATCCGGGACAGATAGGCTCGCTTTTTTAAACAGGCCGGATAAAACCGGCCTGAAGGCGGGGCGGTCTAATATAAAACGTTGTTTTTCCGCGACGCGCATTGCCAGGCTGGCTGAAAGTTCAGTCAAATGGTTGTAACTTGGCGGCCTATCCGGTAAGATCCGGCTGATTGGAGAGCAAAAAGATGCATGCACGGCGAATTCTCTGTTTGGGCGCGATAACACTTCTTGTTTTCAATATCACCGCAACTGTATCGGCTGAGCACTTTAATTTTGTAACCTTTCAATTTCCCCCCCTGGAGTATGCCCAAAACGACGACAAGGCCGAAGGTATCGCCGTTGAAATCGTGACTGCGGTCATGCGCACCCTGGGCCATGATGTTGAAATCAGCGTCTATCCCTGGACCCGGGCGTTGTCGATGGTTCGCAAGGGAACGGCCGATGCGATTTTCACCGCATATAAAAATGCCGAGCGTGAATTCTACATGGACTATTCCCGCCAGGTGCTGATCCCTCAGGTTGTATTCTTCTACAAAAACCGCGAAACGGAAATTGAATTTGACGGCAATTTGGAAAACAAAGACTACCCGATGACGACGATAGCGTATTTCAGAATTTACTGGAAGTTCATCGAACCTCAAATGGGTAAATATCGATGGGATTTGATAGATAAAGCCCTTAAAACAGCCCGACAGCGAGGCCAGACTTTAATGCTGCGTATTGCCCCATACGGCACAG
>JBFFHG010000251.1:0-5768 GCA_041557055.1 Desulfosarcinaceae bacterium | reverse complement strand
CCGAGGGACAGAATCGAACTGCCGACACGGGGATTTTCAGTCCCCTGCTCTACCGACTGAGCTACCTCGGCCCAAGCTGATGTTTCTACAAAACGAAACCAGCTATCTATTAAACCGCTTATCCGTTGTCAAGAAAATTTTGTCCCATATCGCCAAAAACAAACTGGGCCATGACAGCGGCAGCCAGGGTCGCGGTTTCAGCCCTGAGAATACGGGGCCCCATTCCCACGGTCAGAAAGCCCTTCTGTTGGGCGCGGGTGATCTCTTTGGGATCAAATCCGCCCTCGGGCCCGATCATTATAAAAACCTTGACCGGTTTCACCATCCGGGGGGGCTGTAAATTTTCCAACCCCGCGTTTTTTTCCCAAAAAATTAGCTTCAAATCGCATCCCTGGGCTTGCTTCAGGGCGTTTTCAAATAAGGCCACCGGTTCGATAATCATGGCGCGGCTTCGGCCGCATTGTTTAACCGCCTCCAGGGAAATCTTTTGCCAACGTTCATACCGGGCGGACAGGCGCCGCTCATCCGGAACCGGCACGGAGCGCCCGGCCACAAAGGGAATCCAGCGGTCTACGCCCAGCTCGGTCAACTGGCGCACCAGCCCGTCCATCTTTTTGTCCTTGAGCAAGCCCTGGGCCAGAACCATTTCAATTGTGGATTCTTTTTCCTGCAAAATCGGCGTTTCCAAAGCCACATAAACCCTTTCGCGGTTGATGGAGACCACCCGGGCGCGATATTGGTTGCCCTCGCCGTCCAGCACATCTATTATATCACCGGGCTGTGATCTGAGCACTGCCCGCAGATGATGGGCCTCAGAACCGTCGATAAAGGGCCGGGACCGGGTCAGCCGTTCCGCTGAGATATAAAAACGCCGCATTCACCACCTTCCGCCGCAAAGGGAAGCATATCTAAATATCTAATTTATTGAAGGCCTTAAGAAGCAAATCCTTGACACCCCCACCTCCGTATGGTAGCGTGGACTCGCTTTAGGCTTGGCTTAAGTACTTAACTTATGCTTCCGCGATGCCGATAACACTGCCTGATTGAACTTGCGGCACTTATACCAAAACCGGGGGGTATATGGAAGACCATAACAAATCCAAAGTTCGTGCAGCAAGCGGCGACGCTGAAAGTATCGTTGAGCTGACGCCTGGCATGGAGCTGCCTGACCAAACGAACATCCGAATTATCGATCTGACGGACGCCGTGGACAATCCTTCAGGTTTTCCCGCCAGCAGCCCGGAAATTGATCCGTCAGTCACCGAACCGACAAGCGGTACAGAAAAAACCCTGCCCAATCCGCCTGATGACGAGATACCTCCCGGCAATATCGAGCAGGAGGTGGATGCCGCTTTCGATGCCGTGCAGGAACCGGCAGCGCCCATGGAAGAGTCCAATGAGGCGTTGTTTAACAGACTCAGCGACATCCCCCGAAGGGTGGACAACGCCCTGGACCCCGATTTCCAAAAAAAAACCCAACCTGAAGCGTTGCCCGCAATGCCGATCAAACCATCGGCCCCGGATGACGAGAATTTGGCGATCGATGCTGCTGAAGTGGAATCGGCCCTGGCGGGTTACGCCCACGACGGGCAGGATGACGAAATAGTTGAACTGACGGATATTGTTGAACCTGAAGAGCTCAGCCCCAGTGATTTTCAATTGGAAGATGAGATCATTGAGCTCACCGATATCGTTGATCCGGCTGAATTACAGGTGAGCGCCGCTGAAAATCAGGACGATGGGGAGATCTTGGAACTGACCGATATTGTCGATCCCGCAGAACCGGCGGCCATGGATGCGGATCCTTCGGGCGAGGCTGAAGCGCTGGCGATCAAGGAGATGGTGGACCCGGCTGAATTGGAAGAGGGTCTTGCCGGTAATGAAATTGTTGAACCGGAGGATTTCCAGCCGGAAATCGATGAGGCGCCCATAGTTGACCCCATCGGCGCCATGGCGCCCCATGAGGGGGAAGAGTCCCTGCCTGAGGAGGGCATGGTCCGGCTCTCCGACGTCTTGAGCCCCCGGCCGCCCGAAGAGGAAGGGCTGCCCGTTGAACAGATCAAAATGGGAGCGGAGGAAGATACCGCCGGCGCCCCGGGACCGGATCTCGATCATGAAATTCAAAATGAAAACAATATGCTGACCGAAAGAGAAATTGAAGCTGCGGTCGAACGGATCATCCAAAAAAAATACGCCGCGACCATCGAACAGCTCATTGCCCGGACCGTGGAAAAAGCCGTCACCCGCGAGATCGAAAATATAAAACGCGCCATGATGGACGGCGATGAACCATTGGCCTGATTTTCCGAAAATCCGCCGGGGACGATAAACCCGCCCCGACTCATTTATAACTTGATTTTTCATGGGGATTATCCGTTAATCCCCCTTTTGTTTATTGGGCCTTTGAAAAATGCAAGAAGCGAGGTTTCATGAGTAAAGATCTACTGGATAAGGGCTATGAGCCGCACGCCGTTGAAAAACACTGGTACGCCGTCTGGGAACAAACAGGCCGATTTGCCGCTGCGGACAGCAGCGACCGCGCCCCCTTCTCCATTGTCATACCGCCCCCCAATGTGACCGGTGTTCTGCACATGGGGCATGCTTTGAATCATACCATGCAGGACATTTTATGCCGTTACCGGCGCCTCAAAGGCGACAATGTTCTCTGGATGCCCGGCACGGACCATGCCGGTATCGCCACCCAGAACGTGGTGGAACGCAAGCTGGCGGCCGAGGGCCGCGATCGCCATGAGCTGGGCCGCGAAAATTTTATCGCTGAAGTCTGGAAATGGCGCAAGGAATACGGCAGCGCCATTATCAATCAGCTTAAGCGTCTGGGGGCCTCCTGCGATTGGCAGCGTGAAAGATTCACCATGGACGATGGGCTTTCGACAGCCGTGCGCACTGTCTTTGTCAAGCTCTATGAAGAGGGGCTCATCTATCGCGGCATGTACATCACCAACTGGTGTCCGCGCTGCCAAACGGCCTTGAGCGACCTGGAAGTGGAGCATGAAGAACTCGACGGCCACCTTTACCACATTCAATATCCCCTGGCCGACGGTTCGGGCTCCGTCACCGTGGCCACCACCCGGCCCGAGACCATGCTGGGCGACACGGCCGTGGCGGTACACCCCGAAGACGAGCGCTATCTGGCGCTGGCCTGCAATGAGGTCATTTTGCCCCTCATGGACCGCAAGATACCCATCATTCGCGACGACTATGTGGACCGCAGCTTCGGCACCGGCGCTTTGAAAATCACGCCGGCCCACGACCCCAACGACTTTGAAATCGGGCAACGCCAAAACCTGCCCAGTATCAAAGTGATCGGCGACGACGGCACCATGGCCGCGGAAGCGGGCCGGTTTGCAGGCCAGGACCGATTCGAATGCCGCAAGGCCGTGGTTCAGGCTCTTAAAAATCTCAACCTGCTGGTCCGGATGGATGAGCACAAACACGGCGTGGGCCATTGTTACCGCTGCAAAAGCGTGGTGGAGCCCAACCTGTCGCGCCAATGGTTCGTCAAAGCCGGTGTTCTGGCCAAACCGGCCATCGAGGCGGTGGAGAGCGGCAAGACCCGGATCATCCCCGAAGTGTGGGCCAAGACCTACTATGAGTGGATGTACAATATCAAGGATTGGTGCATCTCCCGTCAGATCTGGTGGGGCCACCAGATCCCGGCCTGGACCTGCCAGAGCTGCGATGAACTCATGGTGGCCATGGAAGCGCCCCCAAAATGCACCCGCTGCGGCCATGACAGTCTGGTCCGGGAGAGCGATGTGCTGGACACCTGGTTCAGTTCGGCCCTGTGGCCTTTTTCCACTATGGGGTGGCCGGAGCAAACCGATCTGCTCAAAACCTTTTACCCCACCTCCGTGCTGGTGACCGGTTTTGATATCCTCTTTTTCTGGGTGGCCCGCATGATGATGATGGGCATCCACTTCATGGGCGGTGTCCCCTTCAAGGATGTTTACGTCCATGCCCTGGTGCGGGACGAAGAGGGCAAGAAAATGAGCAAATCCAAGGGGAACGTCATCGACCCCTTGAATATCATCAAACAGTACGGCACCGACGCCTTCCGCTACACCCTGGCCGCCTTTGCCGCCCAGGGCCGGGACATCAAAATGTCGGAACGCCGGGTGGAAGGCTACCGCCACTTTATCAACAAATTGTGGAACGCCGCGCGCTTCGCCTTGATGCACCTGGACACCGGCTATGACCAAATCGACGAGGCCAACCTCAGCCTGCCGGATCAGTGGATTCTGGCCCGCCTGACCCAGGTGACCGACCAGGTGGCCGTTGCCCTGGACGACTATAAGTTCAATGAGGCCGCCAACGCCGCCTACCAGTTCGTCTGGCACGAGTTCTGCGACTGGTACCTGGAGGCCGCCAAACCGGCCCTCTATGACGAAAGCCAGGATGCAGGCCGGACCGCGGCCAAACAGGTGTTGTGGACCGTGTTGAGAGACACGTTGGTGCTTCTGCATCCATTCGCCCCCTTTGTGACCGAAGAGATCTGGGACAAACTGCCCGGCACGGAAGGCTCCATCATGCAGGCCGCCTATCCGACCCCCCGTCAATATGTGGCCGACCAGAATCGCCTGGTCCGGGCGGAAAAGGATATGGCCTTTGTGGTGGAGATTATCACCGGCATTCGCAACATCCGCGGCGAAATGAACATTGCGCCGGGGATCAAGCTGGAAGCGGCCGTGGCCTCCGCACTGCCCGCCGTGCGCCGAACCGCAGAGGCCCATCAGGGTCTCATTGTCAATCTGGCGCGTTTGGACAGGTTTCAAGTGCGGACGGACGATCACCATACGGCTACCGCCGCAACGGCCATTGTCAGCGATGCCGTCTTGCTGGTGGAGCTCAAAGGGGTGGTGGATTTCGCCCGGGAAGCCCAACGCCTGGAAAAAGAGATCGGCAAAGTGACCAGGGAGTTGACCGGTGTCGAGAAAAAATTGAGCAATGAGGGGTTTCTCTCCAAGGCCCCGGAAGAGGTTGTCGCCGAAGTCCGCGAAAAAAAAGCCCTGATGGCTGAAAAACTGGAAAAACTTTCAGCGACAATGGAAAAAGTGAAATCCTGTCTTTGATATTCCCGCCGACAGGCAATGGAGGAACGTTTTGGGACCTTTCATATTCACTGCGGCCGTTGATCGACTGATCGACATGGCCCTGGAAGAGGACATCGGCCCGGGAGACATCACCACCATGCATACGGTGCCGCCCCAGGCCGTCGGCCAGGGAATCATCGTGGCCAAAGAGGCGTTGGTGATCGCCGGACTGGCCGTGGCCCAAAGGGTGTTTGAGCGCCTGGACCGGGAGGTTCGGTTTGTTTCCGAGTTTAAAGACGGAGAGCGGGTCGCCAGGGGGTGCACCGTCGCCACCCTGAACGGCCGGCTGGCCACCCTGCTCACCGGCGAACGCACGGCTCTCAATTTTCTGCAACGTCTTTCGGGCATCGCCACCCATGTGCATGCCTATGTATCGACCCTGCAGGGATCTTCGGTGTGTCTGTTGGATACCCGCAAAACCACCCCCGGCTGGCGTGAATTGGAAAAATACGCCGTCAAGACCGGCGGCGGCGCCAATCATCGCATGGGGCTTTACGATGCTGTGCTGATCAAGGACAACCATATCGCCGCAGCCGGCGGCATAACCGCGGCGGTCAGCCGCATCAAAGCGCATATAGACCCGGCCATGACCATCGAAGTGGAGACCACCACCCTGGATGAAGTCCGGGAAGCGCTCCGGGCCGGCGCCCATATCAT
>JBFFHG010000250.1:0-5784 GCA_041557055.1 Desulfosarcinaceae bacterium | reverse complement strand
CGTTTTTGAATAAATCATGGTGTTGCAAAAGTTGGCGGCCGCCGGCCAGAGCCAAAGCGCCGTGGGTGAAGAGTGGTCGCAATTCCTGTTTTATACGGGTGCAAGGTGCAAGAAATAGTCCCCCGGGGATTAATCCGGATCGAACCCAAAGGGCTGCAATGGCCTGTGGTCATGAAAATCCGGATATCTACCGGGCATTTGGTTTTTGTTCGATATCCGCGTCAATAAAAATCTCCGGTTTTATTCCCATGATGAATGCTCCCCAGTGTTTTGAATCGATATGGATCGGCAGCGATAGGTCGGTCAGGATCTCTCCGGTATCCCGCATATTGGTTTGCAGTAACATGGGGGTTGTGTTCTTTGCACGGCGTATTTCCATTTCACTGTTATTGAACATGCGTTTATCGCGGCTATTCAAGACGTCGATTTCATATCGACCTGTGGCGGGCTGGGAAAATTTTTTGTGATGGGTCGGCAGGTAGCCGTTGATATCCAGCATGACCGCGTAGATGGCGCCTTTGATTTTTTTCAGAATTTTATCATAGTAGCTTTGAAACGCCGCATCAAAATGGCGGGTATAGGCGGTGGTGTATTTTTGCGGGTTGGTATTGGCGATGGCGATGTAATTGCGGTCGAAAACGTTCACGCCTCCGGCATACATTTGGGAGATTGTTTGCTGGCAATGGTCACGGTAGGCGCATGCCGTGGCAATAATATAATCCAGCATGCCTTGATCGGTCCGGAATTGGCAGACCATCGTCTGCATCTTTTCGGTAATGCCTTTCAAGCCATTGACGGAGTCTCCGGCTGACTGCATATCAGAAGATATTTCATGGGTGAGATTGTCTATGGTTTTGACTTTTGAGAGAATATCCGAATTGTTCATGGAGAGTTCTTCGATAGCCGCCGCTATTTTAAGCAATTGGTCGCCCGATTGCTCGAAATCGGCGATCATGCCGTCAAAGTTGGAAGCGGCCTGGGTGACAATATCGTTGGTTTCATGACTGCATTTAAGAATCTCCGTGGTTTCGCTCTGTGTTTTTTCAACCGTTTGGCTCATTTCAGAAATGTTGGCGGCAATTGTTTCCGTGGCTGGTTTAACCTTTTTTGCCAGTTCACGCACTTCGGCGGCAACCACGGCAAATCCTTTTCCGTGCTCGCCGGCCCTTTCGGCTTCAATTGTGGCATTCAGCGACAGAATATTGGTCTGATCGGAGATGTTGTTGATCAAGGTAATGATATCCATTATTTTGGATGACTTCCGGCCGAGGTCTTCCACCGTCAGTTTGAAGACTTCCACCTTGTCGGTGATTCTGCGAATATTGGCGGCGCCATCAGCGAGGCCGACAAAGGCCTTTTTTGCTTTTTCCAGATTTCGCGAAGTTTGATCCGCGACATATTGAGTGTTTTCAGATATCTCTGAAATCGCAATATTGGCATCATTGCTGGCGGTGGTGACCAGGTTTGAAAGATCGGCCTGTTGGGTGGATGTGTGGGCGGTCTGATCAATTTTTTTCGATAGTCTGGTGCTGTCAATGGCAATCTTGATCCCCATGGAACGGATTTTTTCGATAATTTCGCGCAGGTTTTTCAAAAACAGATTATAGCCGTTGAAAATGTTTTTGAATTCGCCATGCCCCAACGCCGGGATATCTTTGGACAGGTCGGCATTGTCCGTGTTCATGTCGGAGAAAACGGCGTTGATGCGCTGCAAAGGTTTGGCCGTATAATAAGAAAGCATTACGGCGATGATCAATCCGACCAGCGCCGTGATGATGAACAGGGTGACGCCTATGGCCAGAAAACCATGGAATCCATTCATGATTTCCTGTGCCTGATCAATGGACGGGTGGGATCGAAGCAGTTTAAGCGTTTTTATCGAAAAGACAATCGTGGTGATGGTGGATGCCAGGTGCAGCAGAAGCAACACTCCGATATTGAAGCCGATTTTTTCGCGGTTGGAATGATAGAATTTCAGTTCCAAGATATCGAAAAGTGCCTGGAGTCGGTTCATTGTCGTTTCCTTCCGTGGCGTTTGGTTGGGCTCAATTTCTGCGCGGACTCAATACTCATAACCCTTTTCAAACCCTTGGCCATTTTTTTTGTGCAACGTTGGGGTCACCCCTTGCGGCAAAACGATCCTGCACTGGGCAGCTTGGTCCAGTGATAAACGGCTTTGCGCAAAGAACAACGATCTTCAGGGACCATCAACTCCCCGCAGATTGTTGCCGCCCGCCCCATGCAGCCGCCGCCGCAATGGCTTTTGCAGGTGCATCGTGAACATGTCGGGATCTCGCTTTGCCGTTTGCGGCTCAGGGTCGGTATTTCGCGCCACTTGGAAAGCGTCTTTGCGATAGTTTGAACCAAGGGGTTGGCGTAGACGCTTTCCGAGGCGTACCGATCCATCAAGAGCATGGTGCAGGGATACAGACATCCCCGGGTGTCCACGAACAGGTTTTTCAGGCAGCCGCAACTGCCGGCAGTGGGCTTCGAGCGGTTTTTGAACCATTCCACCGCTGCGATGGTTGCCGTTTGATCATAGAGTTTTTTGAAAATGGCATCGGTCTGGTAAAGTTGGATCAACTCCCAGTACTGGGCGGGGATCGGTTGACGGATTTGAGCCGAAGCGGCTGCCCGCCCCCCCTTGATGAGGGTGCTGCTGACCAGATGCCCGATTCCCAATTCGTTTGTCTTTTCCAATAATTGCGGTAATTCGCAAAAATTGTGGGCCATCTCGGTGAAGGCCACTTGCGTCCGGGGTCCCAATCCGACATCAACCAACATGCGCAATCCAGCCATGGTGTCGGCATAGCTTCCTGGTCCCCTGACGAAATCATGGGTTTTGGCGCGTGCGCCATCCAGGCTGACTTGAATTGTCAATTTGTCGGGCTGCAATTCCAGCAAAGCCTCAAGATGTTTTCGAGTGATCAATGTCGCGTTGGTTTGAAGGCCGACACCATTGATTCGGGCATGGTCAGAGCAAAACCGAAGGATCTGATGGCAATCCGGATGGGTTAGAATTTCACCGCCGGTCAGTTTGATGCAGGTGCCGCCCAAATCGGCGAATGCATCGATCAGGTGCAGTATTTCGGATGTGGCTACGGCGGTGGCGGATTTCAAGGGGGAGCAATCCATCCAGCAATGACGGCAGTGCAGATTGCATCCGTTGGTGACCATCAAGGTCATTGTTTCGGGTGACTGAAGCCCGGCCACGCGGATCTGTTTGATTAAATCCGCACTCTCCTTCTTCATCTTTTTGTTTTTTTGTTTGTCCATAGTTTCACTGAAGGCAATTGAGAATTCCGGTGGGCCAGGGACAATCGCAGCAAGGAACGGTATTGGTATGGCAATCCTGTTCAAATACCTGCCCATCGATATAGTCGCATGGCGATAAACCGCAATCACCGCAATACGGATAGTCGTAAAGAAGAACGTTTTTTCTGAAGGATTTGAATTCAGCCGTGTTCCAGATGCCGATCAACGGTTTTGATTCGACCCGGCCAAAGCAAACAGGCTGCACGACCTTCTTGCGACCGTTGGGATAGCAGGCGTAAGGATGCCACGCAAAATGGCAGGGAAACACCGAGCCATCCCAGGCCACGAAGACGCTGCCCTCTTCAATAAAACTGCAATGGCGGGTATGGGAAGGTTGACGGGCCGGCAGAATCAGATCCAATCCCGTCCCCTGCGCAACGGCCAGGGCTTCCTCAAAAATATCGTCGACTTGCGCCGCCCATCCGGCTTGGGGGGCCATCAACCGCGTCAAATCCAGGGATAGCCCTTTGCGGCAAGCTTCGGATTTCATCGCATCCACCATTTGGATGAGCCTTTTTTGATTGGCCGTACGGTTTTTATAGTATTTCATTGAAGCGCTGGGATACTCTTCGATTTCAAACCCTGATCGGGATATTTTTTGCTTCCATTTGTGGAAAAGTTCCATGGCGGCGTCCGAATAGAGTGGATAGACAACCTGGTTTGATAAGCCGGCATCGAAAGGGAGCAAATGAGAGACAATCGCAAAATCGACTCCCAAGCGGCTTGCCCATCGAAGTACTTGCGGCAGGTAAAACATGTTGTCCTGCATCAGGACAAACTGGATGCCCACCAGCGGCGCAGGGCAAAGCGACCGTCTGGCTCTATCCAAATGTCTCAGGGCGGTTTCAATCTGTTCAATTTTTGCGCCCGCCCGAATGGCATTCAACAGATCCGGATTCGCGGCATCGACGGACAGGCAAATCGTATCCAAATCCACGGAAAGCAGACTCTTGATGCGGCTGTGAGTCAGAAGCGTTCCGTTGGTTTGAAGTCCCACCGAGCCCGATGGCGGCAGCCTTTTTTTTATACTGACAATAAATTCTTCCAGCCGGGGATGTAAAAGAGGTTCTCCGACGCCGCTGACAATGACTTCATCGAGCTTGGAGATGGCCGGTTCAAGCGCCTCAAAGGTGGAAAGAGCCATATCACCCGACTTGATGTCGCTATCGATACTCTGTTTGACACACATTTTGCACCGGAGGTTGCAGCGGGTGGTGATTTCGAGAAATAGTTTTGCGGGGTGCGGTCGGTCAAGGGCATCATTGTATGATTTCAGCATGGTTTTAGAACTTTTTCAGAGCTGTCATTCGTTTTTAAGCCGCTGAGCGCCGCAATAGACCAGGAACTCATGATCATTGGGGATATAAGCTAACGTGATGTTCAGCTTTTCGGCCAGTTCGACGGCCAGGGTCGTCGGTCGCGACATGGCCAGGATAATCGGAATGCGCGCTCTGGCCGTTTTCTGTACCAATTCATAACTGATACGCGATGACAGCACCATGCAAACGGTGGCGGGCAGCGTGCCGCCGGCGAGCAATTTTCCCACGGCTTTATCGACGGCATTGTGGCGCCCCACATCTTCACCCACCGCCAGCATTTGAAAGTCAGAATCAAAAGCGATTGCGGCATGCGATGTGCGGGTTGTTTGATATAATGATTGAAGCTTGGAAAATTGGACCAGACAGCTCAAGAGGCTTTGCCACTCTACAAAGGTATTGTCGTGCAGCGGACGCAGGGTTTGAATCAGGTCCTGAACCACTTCCTTGCCGCAGATGCCGCAACTGGTCTGACTGATAAATCCGCGTCTTTCAAGAATCGGTCCCGCCTTTAAGAGCCTGGCGGCACTGAGCGTGACGGTCACCACATTGGTGTCGGCGCCGCCGCAAAAAGCGATTTGCTTGATGTCATCATATGCATCGATGATCCCTTCCCCCAGGCAGAAGCCGGTGACATGCGCGATTTCGTCGCCTGGTGTCCGCATCACAACTGCATAGGGTTTGCCTTGGACCCTGATTGAAAGCGGTTCTTCACACAGAATTTTGAGATCGCAGCGTGTTACGCCTTTTTTTGTAAATTGTGCAACCGTTCTTGCACGATAGATCGGAAGTTTTTCAACGTTTCTGTCAAACAATGGATTTGTTTTCACCGCTTGCATTATCTTTTTCGCAAGAATTGATCGTTTATAATTTATCGAAAATCACTCCGAGGACATCGAGCAAGTGGACCTTGACATTATTCTTTTTCATCCAGAAGAGTGTTCCGGAAGCCGGCGCTTTAATTTCGATTTTCGCTTTGGGGGTTTCTATTACGGCGATGACTTCCTCGGCTTTGATTTCAGCGCCGTTTGGTTTGTACCATCTTCCAAGCCATATCTTGTTTCTGCATCTGGGCATCCCAATCCAACCAATTTTCGGAAGTAGAACTTGCGTGACCATATCGATCTCTTTCCGTGACCTATGCACACTTGTT
>JBFFHG010000249.1:0-5785 GCA_041557055.1 Desulfosarcinaceae bacterium | reverse complement strand
TGATCCACAAAGCTCTGGTTCGCCTTCAGAAAGGATAGGACATGGTTGTCCAGCCAGAGGTCGCCGCTGGTGTCCAGGGGCGGCTGGCCGGTTTTGTCCGCCATCTCCAGGGTGTGGCAACATCCCTGTTCGGCGGCCCGCAGCATGCGTACATAGCCGAATTTCCAGGGTGCCAGGTCGGGGAAGACGGCCTTGAGCGCCCGGAAGATTGCCAGGCCGGACCAGTCCAGGTCGCCGCAGAAGTTGACCGGGCCGGTGAAGGAGGCCTCCTGAAACCACGCTTTTTTGAAGTCGACAAGATGGTGACCCTCCGGAAGGGGCTGATCCGCGAAGTGCAGCCGCACGCAGGACGGATCGCGGATCCGGTCGGCCGCGCCCTGGAACCCATGGGTGTAGATCTTGATCATATCCAGACAATCCGGCCAGTTGCCGTTGCAGGCCGAAAAGTAGCTGTCCAGGTTTTCGATCATGAGAATGCCCGCCGGCGTCCCCGGGGGAAAGGTGACCTCAACCGGCAGCATCCGGTCCACGACAGCGTCCCGGGGCAGCCCCAGCAGGTCGCGCAGCCACTGCTCTTTCCCCCTGAGCACCTTGGAGTACCCCCAAAAGAGCCGGGCGCTGATCTGGTAAGCGCTCAAGGGACGCTCCCGGACCAGCTCAGGAATAACCGCCAGCCGGGAAAGGATTTCCTCCGGCGATTTTCCGGGGAGCATCAACACCGGTTTGGCCACAAGATCCGCACGTTGGAAGGCATGCCCCCATTTGTCCAGCGCTGCCCGCCAGATTCGGGCCTCTGTATATTCCGGGCGATTCAACCACAAGCGCAGGTTATCTTCGTGTTCAAGCCGAAAGATGATGCGGCGGTGGGCCCAGGGCGGCAAATGGGGATCGCGTCGCGTTCGGGTGGCGTCGATGCGGATCAGGCCGTCTCTTGCGCATCGCTGCAGCAGCCCCCAGAGCACCATGTCGTCATCGGGTGCTTCCGGTCTGAAAAGGACTGGAAAGTTCTTGGCACTGACCGACCGCGTCAGGGCGTTGGTGCGCTGATCCCGAGGCAAGTGATCCAACCGGTCCAGCAGCCAGTGGAAGAGACTGCGGATATCACTGTTTTGAAAATACGCCGGTGGTGTCGTCGGTGTCATGAGCCGGCCTTATGGGTTCATCAGTTCGAGAAAGGTCATCTGGTGGGCCCGGTTCTCGATGGCCACCCGCTGCCGCTGCCACAGTTCGGCCACGGTGTTTCGCCTGAGCAGGGTGGGGGTCACCATGACGCCGGTGTTCAACTCGCCCCGGGGCGCCTCCTGTGCGAACTTGGTTACCTGCAGGACCTGGTCCACGTGGTCGTGCAGGGCGCCAGCGCTCTTGGTGGGCACGGCGAAGATCACCTGCAGCCCCATGGTGCCGGAAAGATAGTCCAGCACGGCCTTGCAGCGGGTTTCGTCCATCTTGCTGAAGGACTCGTCGATCATCACCGTGCGCAAATGGCTGGCCCCCTCGCCGAAGTGCAGGGCCGAGGCCAGGCCGGCGCTGCGAATGACATAGGAGGGGGTCTCCATCTGGCCGCCTGACCCGGCGCCGTATGTCTTCAGGGATATGGCGCGGTCGGGCAGACACTTTTTGATGTCGTAGGTCCGGTAGTTGCGGTAGTCGGCGATGCGGCGCAGATCCTTGACCGAGCGTTCGATGTCGTCGTCCAGCAGCTTGGCGCAGATGTCGTCGAAGATTTTCTGGCTCTCCGGGCTCAGAACAGTGCTGCCGAAGAGGCTCTGTTCGGTCTCCGGATTGATCAGGGCGGCCTCTTCGAAGAATTTGTAGTACTCCCGGAACTCCGGGATCCACTGGTACTCGAACTGGTAGTACTCCTCCCCGAAATAATGGTTCCTGAGCTTGCGGTTGAAAGCCTCCAGGCGGTCCTTGCCCTGGCGCACGGCATTGTGCAGGGTATGGCAGATGTGCGCGACAAAGGTGCTGTTAAAGCGGCCGGTCATCTCGCTGAGCTTCTCCTTGTGCCGGGCCAGGATGTCGTTGCGCAGGAAATTGAGGGAGCCGCGGATCTGACGCGCCAAGTCACAGGCCAGGCTGAAGCAGGTCACCAGGTTCTCCGGCTGGGCATCGCGCACCAGATTCAGTTCCCTGAAATGGTGGTAGTCGATGCTGGTGCCGCGCAGCCCCATGCGATTGTATCCTTCCAGGGCGAACTCGGCCTCACGGGCCCCCTGATTCATGCGGGCGCCGAAGTTCTCCCCTTCCGCGGCATGCAGGGCCTGGGACGCCGAGCGATTGGCCTGGATGCGCTCGATGCGCTCCTGGAGCCGGAAATCCGGCCATTGGGCGGCGTAGCGCTCCAACAGGGCCATGCAGGCGGCCATGTGGCGCTCACGCTCTTCGATCCCGGCGTCGAGCTCCTTGATTTTGAGTTCCAGGGACGACACGGCATTGGTATTGGCGCCGAGCGCCAGGGTGATCTCCTCCCGGCGGGCGGACAATTTGCCCAGGGCTGCCCTGGCCTCTTGAATCCGGCTGTCCAGGGTCTCGCACTCGGTGAGATCCAGGTGCTGGAGCTGGTCGGCCTTCTCCCTTTGGGCCGCCGCGCTCTCCAGGATATCCGCGATGCCCTGAGCCATCTCCACCGGCGCCACCTGACGGGCGGCATCGTGAAAGGTGCTGTGGACATGGAGCTGGGTGCGCTCCGACTCGCCCAGCGCTTCCAGCTCCTGCATCTCCCGCTGTTTGGCCGTAAGGGCCCGCCGGCGCGCCTGGGCCCCGAAGACCAGTTCCCCTTCGGTGACGGCGGCCATGAAGACCCGGTAGTGGAGACAGGTCAGACCGTTTTGCTTCAGCCCCCGCGGGATCATGGCCACATCGTCCTCCCCGGTGAGCAGACGGACGGCGCCGTAACGCGCCTTGAAGTAGCTTTCAGCCAGGTGGTGGGTGAATCGCAGCAGGTGAACCATGGCGTTTTCCGGCAGGATCGAGTGGGCGGCGTCGGCCAGGGCCTTGCGTCCCTGCAGGACGGCGGTTTTCTGCACCCCGTGCTGTTCCAGTAACGCGATGACCCGCGCTTCGCAATCCGGATCCACCAGGATCAGGAAGCGGTTGTCCCCCACCAGCCCCTCCACGGCCAGCTGCCAGGATGGATCTGCCAGCTCCACGTGATCGCAGAGAACGCAGGGACGGGCGTCGGGGCATTGGCCGTGGATCAGGGCCAATGCCCGCCGCACGGTCTGGGGATAGGCCACCTGGTTGGCTTTTTCCAGGCGGTCGATCTCCCCCTTGAGCCGGCTGATCCTATCCTGGGTGCGTTGCACCTGCTCCTGGTATTGGAAGTGTCTGCGGTCCAGGGTTTCCGCCGCATCGGCAAAGCGCTCCACCAGGGTGCGGTGGACCTTGTCGATGTCGGCCACATGGCCGGCGATGTCCGCCAGGGCCGGGTAGTTTTTCTCCGAGAGCAGCCGGCCGATGGCGAGCCGATCCAGATCGTCCCGGGTCACCACGGCCTCCAGCGGTTCCAAAAGCTCGGGCGGCGGCGCGGCTGAAGGCGCCAGCCGGGCCTGGTCCAGAAGCTGGCCCAAACGATCAGCCAGGTCGCGGTTGGCTTTGCGCACGGCATTTGTGTTGATCAGAGCGCTGGAGCGGGCGATCACCTCATCGTCCAGGCGCGCCAGCTCGCGTTCGAGATCATCCTTGAGCTTGAGCACCGGAACCCCCAGCCGCTGGGCCTCCAGGAGGTTGAGCTGGTCGGCGGTCTGGGTCTCGTCCCGGGTCAGCACCTTCTTGTCGCGCTCCAGCAGACGGTTGGCCTCGCCCAGTTCGGCGCGCTCCCGTTTGGCCGCCTCACGCTGGCGCTGGAGGTGGGCGGCGCGGCGACTGTACTGCTCATAGCGCGCCAGCTGGTCATCCTGGGCCGTGTCGATGAAGAGCGTCATGCCCTTTTCGGCGCTGTCCAAAAGGGAGATTCCCTGCTCCATGCCGGCGGCTTCCCGCTCCATGCCGTTGATGCTGCGCATCATGGTGGATACCTGGCGGATGGCGTCGGTGATATCGTGGGGATCGAGGATCTCGGTGCGGACAAACTCGTCCAGGTTCTTCAGTGGCTTGTACACCATGAAGCGCGATAGCGCCCGGGCGGCGTTGCGCGCCTCCACCCGGCTCGTGCTGGTTATGCCGCGCAGCCCGCCGTAAAGCAGGCAGAGATAGTCCTCCTTGCCCCGGGCGATCTCCAGCGCTTTGTCGGGGTGGTTGATCTTGAAGTGGGCGGCAAGCATACCCACGGGGACCACCTGCTCCCGGCTCTCGGCGTCCGTTTCCAGCAGATCCTTGACCGAAAGCGATGCCGAACGCACCACCGCCAGCACGAGTTCATCTTCCTTGGCCGTGCGTTTGCTGCCGGCAGGGTCCAGGTAGGCGCTGGCCCCCATCAAGGCGCTGAAGGGCCTGGATTTCTCCCCCATCTCGGGGACCCAGTTGGCGAACAGATAGCCGTGGGCCCCGTGGGGCCGGGAGTAGGAGGCGTCGTCGCACCCCAGGATATAAGACGCCAGCGTGCGCACCTCCTTGACCCGGCTCTGCTGGGTGGCCTCCTCCTGGCCGGGGTTGTACTGGAACAGGCCGGCGGTGGTGCCGGTGAGCAGAGTCTGCAGGGCGTCGAGCAGGGTGGTCTTGCCGGCGCCGGACTCGCCGGTGATCATGTTGATCTCGCCGAACTCGTAGTCGCGGTTGGGCAGATTGGCCCAGTTGAGCAGCCCCATGGATTTAAGCTTCATGTCTCATCCTCCCCGTCATCCTCAGGCCGGTTTTCATCATCACCAAACGATTCCACCTCCGGCATACTCTCCGGCCCGGCGCCGGCCGCCGGGCACTCGCGCTCGGCCAGGGCATCGACCACGCCGTTCAACGTGAAGTGCATGATGATCTCCCGGATACCGATCCATTGATCCGGGCCGGTGAGATCCGAATAAGCCACCAGGCGCAGCTGTTTGAGGGTCTGAAAAAGGGACCGGCGTTCGGCCTCGGCCGCCGGCATCTCCTTTTTAGTGATACTCGAATAGCGCGTGAAGACCGTTTCCAGGGGAACAAAGACACATCCCTGCTCGTCGATTTCGCCTTCGCGGATCTTCTCTTCGTACAAAAGCCGCAGGGTGATCAGAAGTCCGGCCTCGTCGGCATGAATGCGCCGCTGGAGCGCGGCCTGGCCGGGTTCACCGCTCTCCACACCGGGGATATCGCTGCCCGGCGGGTAGGCGATAATGAAGTTGAGCTGGGGGTTCCAGAAAACGGTGATGCCCAGAACGCCCAGGTAGGCCTCCACCACATCCTGCGTGCGTACGAACAGATCGTACAGTTCGGCCTCCACTTGGCTCTCGTTCCGGTAGATGACCTGCTTGTCCAGCAGCCGCAGCAACACCGCCCGGAACTCGTCCATGCCGAGGTTGCGGTTCTCGATCTCCTGTTCGAGGTGGTCGATCCACATGCTCAATTCCCCTTTTTCCGTTCGCCGTTGGTGGGTCCAAGGAATTCGATGACAAAATCATGGCTGGTGAAGTAGTCGTTTTCAACCGGGTCATCGACGGGAGTGACCCGGAACAGCCCTCCGGCCTTGCCGGCACTGGCCACCATGGGGGCATGGATGGCCCCCAGCAGGGAGGCGGCGTCGTGGATGATGAATTGGGAGGCCCTCACCTTGCGGCCCCCCATCATTTGCCGGACCACAAAATCTTTGATGCTGGCCCCGTCCACGCGGAAGGCCAGGGCCAACTGTTGGCGGATGTAAGCCAGGCGCTGCTCT
>JBFFHG010000248.1:0-5796 GCA_041557055.1 Desulfosarcinaceae bacterium | reverse complement strand
CGAATAATAGTACTGCACCGATAGGTAATCCGACGGCTGCGGCAAACCAGGCCCGAAAGGGAAATGGGCGCTGCACGGTGACCAGCTTGACCTGGTGATTGGAAAGGGGGCCGAAGGTGTTCTCAAATTCGGTTTTTTCCCGGGTGTCCAATTTGGATGATCGGGCTTCATAAATCACATTGCTCTGGTGATCCAGCACTTGTACCCGGGATTCCCGTCCCGACTTCATGGCGGCCATGGCAAAAATTTCCAGCTCCATCAAAAAAAGACCGACAGCCAGAATGACGAATAAGGTTTTATTTTCTTGAAAGTGGTTGCGCCACTTGGATTGACTGGTCATTAAAAGATCCCCCCGTTCAGGGCGGGTCGCCCTTTTCAATAACTTCTCATTCACAGGGGACGGGCTTGGGGGCAAACATTGCACGCTCCGCCAAAAATCGACCCGGGTGATCGAAATTGTCATTTTCGGCCGCTTCTACGCAACCTTTACCACACCATGGTTTGAGCGTTCAAGGGTGAACGTTGCATAAAAAAGATGGCCAGGGGATTTAACAGCGTTATGGGCATTGAAGGTTCCCGAATTCGGGCCTTTTCCGAGGAATAAACCAGGGGTGCACTTGAGGATCGGGATAAGGAAGCCATTTTTGAATTTGTGTAAACCTTTTTTAGTTTGGTGCGTCTTAATCAATTAAGCGAAACCTAAGCTTGTAAACCCGTTCAAGGGACTTTATACCACCGGTTGTCACGCGACAACCCGGTAAAGGAGAATCCAGTGATGCGAACACCCGCGATTTTATTGGGCGTCATTCTAATTGCCATTTTTACCGGTGCGGCGTTGGCCGCAACGGCGTCGGACCTTCCTGAAGCGGAGGAAAACACCATCGGCCGCACACCGCCAAGACTGAGTTATACGGACGGCCAGGTCTCGTTCTGGCGTCCGGGGGCCGAGCAGTGGGTTGAGGCCCGGATCAATACGGCCCTGGCGCCGGGTGATCAGCTCTTTATCAGCGGGGTCGGCGGTTTTGAACTGCAGATTGGCGCCAAGGCCTTTGTGCGCGGTGGCGCCGACGCGTTGATCGAACTGGAGACCCGGGAGCCCGATTTTCTGCGCTTCAAGGTGAGCAGCGGTCAGGCTGGGTTTGACCTGCGCGCCCTCGCCCCCGGGCGGACGTTGGAGGTAAATACACCCCACGGCGCTTTTACCATCGACCATGAAGGCTACTATCGTTTGGATGTCAGCGATGAGAGCACATCCTTTATCACCCGCCGTAACGGCCGGGCCGTGGCGATCCCTGCCGGCGGCGACGCGGTGCCTGTTGAGTCCAATGAAGCCCTGGTTTTTCAAGACCCTTCCGGCCAGGGCATGGCCTTTCAGGCCGCACCTGCGATAGATGACTGGGATAACTGGAACTATGCGCGCACGGATCAGCTTCTGGAGGCGCGCAGCATGCGATATGTGGCACCGGAGACATACGGCACCGCCGATCTGGATCGCTACGGGAGCTGGCGCAAGTCACTCACCTATGGCTCGGTTTGGGTTCCGGCCGGCGTGCCCCCCGGATGGGCGCCTTACACCACGGGCAACTGGATGTACGATCCTTACTATGGATGGACCTGGGTGGACACCGCACCATGGGGATGGGCGCCCTATCACTATGGCCGGTGGGTTCATGTGAACAGCTATTGGTGCTGGGCGCCGGGACCGGCGGTTAGACGGGCCGTCTATGCACCGGCCCTGGTGGCATTCTTCGGCCGACCGGGCTTGAGTGTCGGCGTCAGCATCGGCCGGGGGCCTGCGGTGGGCTGGGTCGCCCTGAGCTGGGGCGAACCTCTGGTTCCCTGGTGGGGGCGTCCGGCTTTCATCCATCGCCCCTGGTGGGGGGGGTGGGGCGGCCCGCGCATTGTCAACGGAAGGGTCATTCATCACCGGACCGTTGTGAGCGTCAGGGATATTCATCGTTACCGCAACAGCCGGGTGCGCAACGCCATGGTTGCAGTTGATAAAGGCCGTTTCGGCCACGGCCCTATCGATCATAAGCACCTTCGCCGGGTGAATGCCAGAGATTGGCGGCCAATGCACCGGGCCAACGATTTCCGCCCAACCGCGGCAAGCTACGTCCCCACAACCCGTCGAGGGGTGCGGCCGCCTGAAAAGATCCAGCGGCGGTCTGTTGTCCGTTCTAATCCGTCGCCCATCCTGAGACCCGGATCTGCAAGAGACTCCGGTTCGGATCTCAGGCGCAAGAAACAACCCCCAAGGCCCGGCCACGGAAATCCGCCACAGGCCGGACCCGGTGTGGATCGGTCTCAAAGGGTCTCGGGACCATCTGGGGTCCGGCGCCCTGCGCTTCCAACCGGAGGTGCAGCCCGGGACGGCCAGCGCCGTAAGGAACAGCGCCCGAATGCAATTGATTCAGAGGGCCGATCAGAGCAAATCCGTTCTCGGCGTGATCTGGAGAGCGGCAAACAAAGGGCGCCGTCGCTTAAACGCCGTCCGCCGTCCGCCGGATCAAGCAACGCAATCAGAAAGGAACCGCGATCAAGGAAAACATATACCACCGGGCAATCACATCGCCCGGCGCAAAAGAACGGGCCGCGGATTGCGCCTGCAAGGCCGAGTCAACCGCCCGCGAATCGTAAAAGCAATGGCCGCCGGATTCTGACGGTTCCCAAAAACCCGAGACCGACCGGTCAGTTGCCTGAACGGCCAAACACCCGGCTCGATGTGCCGGGCTCTTCCCGGCGGCCGGAATCGACCCGGACACCGGCGGGCCGCATGGCGGCGCCGCGTCAGGAATCCCGGCGCCCTTCGGTCAATCAAGGGGCGCGAACCTCTTCCGGTCAGGGCAATGGCGGCTTATCTGAGCGTTTGGAGCAGCGCAGACGGCAATGAACACCATGCCGTTTTAATGGCGGGTTTTGTCAGGTCGTCAACGACCCCCAATTTGAGTCCGTTGATGGCGGAATCCAAAGTGGCGTGCGCGGTGAGCATAATGGCTTCCACTAACGGATGGCGCCTGAATTGGGCGTTTGTTCAACACCCACAAGGGTCTAATATCTCTTCGCCATTTTTTTATGCAACTATAGTCTTCGCTGCGCTCAGCGGTTGATTGTTTTGATCGAAGGGCAGCCGAATAAGAAACACCGACCCGGCATTGGGTTCGCTGGTCAAGGTGATTTCGCCCCCCAGCCCCTTGATAATGCCGTAGGCCGTGCTCAACCCCAGGCCGGTGCCTTGTCCCACCGGTTTGGTGGTAAAAAAGGGCATAAAGGCTTTTTCAATCTCCTCAGACTTGAAACCGCAACCGTTATCGGCCACGGAGATAATGATTTGGTTTTCCTCCTGCAGGACCCGGATACGAATTTCAGCATTGGGCCGCCCCTTGAGCGCATAGATCGCATTGTTCAAGAGGTTTAAAAACACCTGCTGCAACTGGCCGGTGTCACTGACGATATCAGGCAGATTGGCGTCGATTTGCTGAACAATGCGAATGCTCTCCACCCGAGCCCGTTGGTCCACCATGTTGACCATCTGCGGCACAAAGTTTTGCAGTCTTACAGGCGCCAGTGCGTTTTCGGTTTTACGGGCAAAATTGAGCAGCCCCTGGGTGATCTTGCTGCAGCGATTGATCTGCAGACCGATCTCTTCGGTGGAATCTTTGAGCAGCGCCAGTTGATCCGGAACATGCGCCTGAACGGCCGGCTCAATATCTTTGGTCACCGATTCGATCATGGCCAGCTCGGATTTCATAACCTGAAGCGGATTGTTGATTTCATGGGCGATACCGGTGCTCATCTCTCCAATTTCGGCCATTTTTCCGGCCAGGATCAGTTGGGTGCGCATTTCGCGTTTTTCCATATCGGCCAGCTTAAGGCGGGTGGCCATTGCGGTAGCCACCAAATAACCTGTCACGGTGACCCCTGTCCCGGTGACGGCCAAGAGAATAAGGGAGACCAGGATTGAATACGTCAGCGGGGCATAGGCGTCCCCCATGGTCTGGCGTACAATCAGGACCCAGTCGGCCTGATCGATGGGGACCGAAGCGTAGATATAGCGTGATTTAATGCCGCCTTTGGCAAAATGGACTGAATGATCGGTTTTGCCGCTAAAATCCCTGATATAGTCGGCATCAACATCCATAATACGTCCGCCTGAACGGCGTTTGGTCTGCAAGATTCCGGCCCGGTTGACGATGTAGGCTTCTCCGGTATTCCCAATGCGAATGTTTTCAACCAGATCGTTAAAATAATAGGTATCGATGGTGGCCCGCAGATACCAGGTTTTACCGTTTTGGCGGTGCTGGGCGGCGATGATAAAGTGCGGAATTTTGCGGTAACCCAGAAATTCATCGGAGATATAAATTTTCTGTTTTTTTACAGCCTTGAACCACTCGGCCTGGGCATAGCTTTTGCCGGCCAGGTCAAAAGGGCCTGCATAGGCAATATGATTGCCGTCGGCATCGATGATGCCCAGGTCGAAAAATGCTTTGGAGTGGGCCTGTAGATTTTTAAAGATAGCTTCCAGGTTGGATTCGTCGCTCAAGATTTCGTAAGGAAACGAGGAGACAATTAATTTAATGATTACGGTTTTATCATCCAGAAATTGATTGATCAGGTTGCGATGATCAATGGCAATGCGCACCAATTCGCTCCTGACCTGGCGGCTGCTATAGGTGGCGAAAAAGTAGACAATGGTGCCGCAGACCATCAGCAAAACTGAAAAAGGAATTAAAAACAGGCGAGAAAGGAGCATTTTGCGAATTTTTTTGGTGTCGTTCGTTTTCAAGGCCGCTGCTCCTGTTCATTGATCAAACAGACAAAGGCCGCTATCCTGCAATTTTATTGCCTGCGGCGGGTTCCCCTGTAACCACTATCGCCAGGTTTACGCATCCATTCACGGCAACAGTGATGAAAATCGCTTTCAGCAGTTACATGAGCAATGACGGTGCCAATCCCAAAAGAGCCTTCAGTCTGTGCGGATAACTATCTATATAAAATAAAAACAGATAGATATTAAGGATGGGGCTGGGCTCCGAAACCAGTGGGCAGCGTCAGTTTTTTTTACTGCGTGTAATGGGTTGCCGAACAGCAATGGCGCCATTGTTGTTTGACCTGGCCGGGGCATGCATTACACGGATTTCATCTGCATGCGGAAGGTCGCTGCGGGCCCATGGAGAAGGACGGGCGCATGGTCCCCGGCCTGGCCGCTGGAGGCCATTACGACCCGGATAACACCGGTGTTCACAAGGGCCCGTATGGCAATGGCCACCTGGGTGATCTGCCGGCGCTTTTCGTGGATCAATCGGGCAGGGCCAATCATCCTGTTCTGGCCCCGCGGGTGCTGATCAAGGATCTCAAAGGACGCGCCCTGATCATCCACGCCGGTGGCACTAACTATTCGGACCGGCCCCAAAAGCTCGGCGGCGGCGGCGCCCGGATTGCCTGCGGGATCGTTCCCAGGTAAGCAACCGGCCATTGCGATCAATTTTTCGGAAGTGGTTTACACTTTTTTTCTGTGGCCCCGCAGTTTGAGTGCGCGCCAGATTTTCTCCAGGATCGCGGTGTCCTTTCCCTCCAATTCAAACGCTGCGGATTGGATCAAAATTCTTTCTTGCACAATCCTTGGGGCCGGGATATCCAAACGATATTTTTTTGTCGCGCATGCCAACCGCAATGACCTTTAATACTGAGAGTTTTGTTTATATGAAGGGCCAAAACACCACAACCAATGTTGGAACGCACGCCAAAGGGGTCGGTTTTCCGATCTGGCTCTGGCTGTCGCGTTTTTTTTTTCTG
>JBFFHG010000247.1:0-5815 GCA_041557055.1 Desulfosarcinaceae bacterium | reverse complement strand
CCATCCTTCCTTTCCGGTGCCAAAGTTTACCGCATTGATTGTCGTATCCGTGGGCTGCCATACATGATTGTCGTCAGCAATAGCATAAACCGAATTGGCCGCCACCGGATTTGTCAATCCGCACACCACCACCAAACCAATCGCTACTAAAAAAATATACGCTTTTTTCATTACTCTCACCTCTTTGCTCAATTTGTTTTAATTGCTCTTCACTCTGACCTGCTTGTAGATAGGCAAGCAGGAAACCAAATGACAAGTTACTGCAGGAATCCCAATGGTATGGTAGTTGATTACTACATGCCGGGCGCCAATTAATCAATACCACAGCCTTCTTATTTATTTCCTAGTGAATGCGGGGGGGGCTAGGATAAAAGTATGATTTTTAAAAGGCCATGCAATGTGCGGAAAAGGGAATCATACATTATACCTAGATCGATCTTTTTAGGTACGAAAAAAATCATACGTTCGAGCGATTGATTTGTAATGACCATATGAACTATTAACATTCCCGATGGGTTATGACTCGCGCTCCCTCAGCAAAATAAAGATCCTTGCGAAAGGGCGCGAGCGAAATGCCTCCCAACAGACTGCCGTACCTAAATATTTAGTGCGACACAAATGTAATATGGAGTCTGCAATGGGTGCGGCAACATCAGTATTATGGCCGGTTGTCTGGTGATAGGGGATTTTTTAATTCTTACCCGCTTCAATCAACTTCCGGTGAGACAAAAAAGTTGAAGTAAAATTGCTGGCGTGTAAGTCAGGAAGCGGAGCTATATAAAAAGATGTCATTAAATGGTTAGGATTCCGTTTTTTATTCGGACAGGCAGGTCAAAAGGTTATTTTTTGTACTATAATGACATCATGATGTCATTATAGTGTAATCATTGAGGAGCAATGAAGCGCACCCAGATTCAGGTCAACACCGAACAATTAACTTGGCTAAAGCATCACGCCGTGGGGAAAGGTGTCTCCATGTCGCAAGTGGTGCGCGAAAGCGTTGATTTTTACCGCGCATACATTGAAAAATCCCAACTGCGACTGCAGCAAAGGAAAAACGCCCTTACCGCGGTAGGATGTTTTTCATCCAATCCAAAGCCATAGAAAAAACATTGGTGACTTAAGCCATGGCCGGCGAACGCATCTACGTTGACACTTCGGCCTTTTACGCCTTGCTGGACCGAGCCGATCAATATCACGATCAGGCCAAAACCCTTTGGCCGGCCCTGCTGAAAGACACTGTTTTTCTGGTTACGTCCGACCACGTGGTCTCTGAAACCGTTACCTTGTTGCAGTACCGCCTCGGATTCGAGGCCGCCAGCCTGTGGTACAAAAATGTGTTGGCCGTGTTGGATGTCCAATGGGCTGACCGTACGATTCAGCGTCAGGCCTACTCGCTGTGGATGAGCCTGGGGCGTCAGCGCTTCAGTCTGGTGGATTGTGTCAGTTTTGTCACCATGCATCAACAACAGATAGAAAAAGTCTTTAGCTTTAAGGCCGGATTCGCACAACAGGGCTTTTCGTTGCTGCCCGACGCCGACGCCTGCATGCCTTGCTTTCCCATCCCAAAAAGTATGTAACTCAACTTTCGGTTTTTGTAAGCCGTCCAGTTCGGCGTGTGGTGCAAACCACCCGTCGAACAGATCTTTTATTGCAAATTATACGAAAGTTGGGTATGTAATCCATCCGCTGCAACTCTCCCCCTGAAAACAAAACCGGTTACAGCCCCTCGCAGCGGGCCAAGATCTTTCATAATGTTGCCCGACGCCATATTTGTCCGAACCTCCCGGTGCTCCAATTGTGAGGACCACCTGTGTGGTTCCGCCGTCCCGGCGCTGGCGTCGGGCGCACCGCTGACGTCACCGACGTTTCGCTAATTAAACAAATAAAAGAAAGAAGGAACCACCTTCTTACGATTCCAAAATCCACCTGGAGCGTACATCAATGAAAATGCCTATGAACATTATACCCTTTGAACCGATCATCACGCAGCAGGACCGCCATGTCATGAATTCCCACAAGAGCGGGTTGATATGGTTTTCAGGTCTTTCTGGCAGTGGCAAATCCACATTGACCCATCAGGTTGAAGCCCGCCTCTATCAAAAGGGCATACGTTGCTATGTTCTGGACGGTGATAATGTCAGACGCGGCCTCAATATCGATCTGAGTCTCAGCCCGGAGGATCGCAAAGAGAATGTGCGCCGCATTGCCGAAGTTGCCAAACTCATGGTAGACGCAGGTATCCTTGTTTTTGCGGCCTTTATCGCCCCCTATGAGGAGAGTCGCCGGTTCGTGCGGGAGCTGCTGGCCGGTTGGCCCTATTTTGAGTGCTATGTGAAATGCGCTCTTGAGATTTGCGAGCAGCGCGACCCCAAGGGGCTTTATCGCCGGGCGCGGCAGGGAGAGATTGACAACATGACAGGCATCTCCGCACCCTTTGAAGAACCGTGCAATCCAGACCTTACCGTTGAAACAGACCGTTGCTCTCTGGACGATTGTGTCCACAAGATCGTCAATTTTCTCAATGAACAGCGCCTTATTATTCTGCGATAATTTTCGTGTCCGATACAGGTGCGCCTGACTGCTGCTCCAGGGCCGGCAAAACACTCTTCCATCCATTCAATTCGTGGATTACAGCATAGATGCAGCAGCCTCTGACATTCTTGAAAAACAGATTCCTGAACGGCAGTGAGCTCAGACGTCGTGTTGTCAATAATTTTTCCATCAGTATGGCGGGCTCGCTGATGAGTGTTCTTCTGGGACTCTGCAGAACGGCGCTTCTCACCAGAAACATGCTTTTGGAAGATTACGGGCGATATCTTATCGCCATCAATTTTTTTCCTTTTGTAAGCATGTTTCTGGGCGTGAGCATCAAGGATCTGGTATTTCGCTTCTTTCCGGAGTACGAAATAAAAGGCAGGCAAGACAAATTCCGCGGCATTGTCTTTCTCGGTCTTCTCATTTGCCTGTTTTTCGGTTTGCTCCTTTTTTGTATCGCTCTGTTTTTGTCAGATTGGATTTCCACATCGGTTTACAGCGATCCGGCCATCGCATCATTGCTGGTGGCAGCTTCCCTGCTGGCTTTTCTGCAACCTTTTGAAGAATTCTCAGCCGCTGTATTGCGACTCAACAATAAGTTCGCACATGTTGTTATTCCCAATACGGCCGGCATCGCTTTTGGCTTTTTGTTGATGGCGGTTCATTTTTACACTTCGCAAACATATTGCCTTGCGGCTGTGGTCAGGGCGCACGTGATCGGCATATCCCTCGGCTTTCTGATCTCGGTGTCGTCGGCACTGTACACGACGTTCAAGAAGTTTCCATCCTGCGAAATTTTTAGTGCTTTGAGGTCATTGAAGGAAGATAAAAAGCAACTCTGGGGCACGCTCTTTCAAACAAACATGCTGGGATACATCAAGCTTGTGGGCGAGGAGGGCGGCTTCTTCCTGCTGGGTATTCTCGGCGGATCTTCGGAAACCGCTATTTACGGTATCGCCCGTCAGCTTTTGAGGCCTTTCAAAATACTCGAACGCAATGTCGCCGTGACCGTTACGCCGGAAATTACCAGGTTAAAGGCCGCGGGCAACATCAAACGGCTGTATCGCCTGATAACAAAATACGCCAAGGTCTCTTTTACCGTTGGCACCGGTTTTTTCGTTTTGTCTTTGTTGCTTGTGAAGCCTGTTATCTTGTTGGTGACCAAGGAGCATTATCTCGTTTCACTGCCTGCTTTTTATATTCTGTTGTTTTCAATCTATTTAACCTTCGGATCATCGCCTTTTTTTCCCCTGGCCCTGGTTCTGGACAAACTGAAGCGACGCAATCTTATCGTTTCAATCCGGTTCGTCTATTTGGGAACTGCCTGCGCGTTGGGACTCACCGCGTTCAGTCTGGCTTTGTCGCACGCTATGGGGGTCATGACGGTGCGAATCTTTAATGATTGGCCGCTATACAAGCGACTGCGGAAATTGGCGCAAGAGGCATAATCCCTGCGTCGAATGAAACGTAAAAACAAATGATGAGCCGACCATGAAAATACTTCTTATCGGCATCGATGGCGGCGACGAACGCATTATGCGCGCTTTGCCCATGCCGTTTCTTCAATCCTTACTGGACCAAAGCGCGGACCTGAATCTTCGTGAAGATTTGTGGGGCCGCGGTTGGGTAAAAATGCTTTCAGGCCTGCCCGCTTTTGAGACGGGCGCGTTTTACTCAAAACCCTTGTTCAACGGTGGGGTGGACTTTACGCAGCGCTTTAAAAGCGTGGATCTCACTTCCAATCCGAAAGTGACCCCGTTATGGAAACTTATTGAAGACCGGGGGGGCACGGTCGGGTTCATGAACGTTCCATCCACTAATCCGGCCCCGGTTTTAAAAAAAGGCTTCTTTATTTCCGGCGCCGGCGGCGGCATGTCCCTAAAGGGCGTCGGCGCCTTGCCTGAAGGCGCCGCCGAACCTGAAAACGCTCGTTGCGCAATGCAGCGGGCCGGGTACGTTTTTGACGTGCGGTTCATGGCTTCCGGGATACGCGATTTGGACGAATATTTCGGCGCATTGACGGCGATGACCGAAAAACGGACTCAAGTGTTTCTGAACCTGGCTGGGCAATACCGTGTCTCGTTTGGCTTTCCTGCCTACATGGGATTGAATCGGGTGCAGAATATAGCCATGAGCGAATTGCAGACCCTTATTGACAACGGGTGTTGCCCAAAAAATCGCATACAGGATCGTATCCTCCGATTTTACACACACTTTGACGACAACATGAAGCGCTTGTTGGAAGGAACGGCGCCTGAGCATTACATTATCGCTTCCGATCACGGCCAGGAACTCTATAAAACAAGGATCAACGTCAATGCCTGGCTCGAAGAGGCGGGATTGCTCAAGGCCCAGGTAAGGGAGCCTTATTCGCGCAGGGCTTTGAATAGAAACCGTATTAAGAACGCTCTTTCCGCGGCCATACCCAATTCCATTCGTTATTGCGTATTCAAGGGTAAGCTCGAACCTATTGAATTTCCAATATTAAAGGAGATTCTGAAAACCAAAACCAAGTTGTTTGGCGCGCGTTATTTGCCGGGGATCTATTTAAACGATGAACGATTCGGCGGCGTCGTGCCAAACGCCGATGCCCAAGAGCTGAAACACAGGGTTGTTGAGGCTTTCAACACGGACGAACGATGTAAAAAGAGCGGCCTGCACGCTCGAAGATACCGCGAGAATTATCTATGTGCCGGGTATGAGCGGCTGCTGCCCGATATCTGGATCGACAGCCCGGATACGGCTTTTTTTGTGCAACAGGGAGATTTTTTGACGGCCAATCCGGCGCTGGACAAGCCCATTGAATCATTATGGCAGGTCAACAGGGATATGTATACGGGCATTAAGGGATCACGGCCGTTGGCCCGTTGTGACATTGGATTGTCGGGATTCAGAGGTGGATTGCCCGAAGATCTTACTGCGGTATATCACCTCGTCAAGAAGGTGTTTTCATGAAAATCGGAGTCCTGACCTTTCACCGCATCATCAACGAGGGATCGATCCTGCAAGCTTACTGCTTGTCCAGGTATCTGCAGGCGCACTTTCCCGACGATACGATCGAAATCATCGATTATCGCAGTTGGATGGTTGAAAAACGGGAATACCGGCGCTCATACACTTTGAAGCCGCCCTTTATCCGCAGCCGCATCGAATTGGCCAAATTGAAAAATTTGCGGGCCTTCCTGAAGACCAATTGCCCGGTATCCAAGCCTTTCATCATAACAGATGATATTGCCAGGGCGCGGCGGTTCATAGGGCAGCAGAACTATGATGCCAT
>JBFFHG010000246.1:0-5820 GCA_041557055.1 Desulfosarcinaceae bacterium | reverse complement strand
TCGATAAGGTCGGAAAGGCCAGGTAACCTTTATGAACAAATTGTCTTGACGGATTTGGAAAGGGATCGTTAATTATGATCGAAGTCTTCAGCGCTGTAAGCACCCGCAGGGATGCGTTTGATGCCGGCAGGGAGGCCGCCCGGGCCGCCCTTGCGAATTTGTCCGGAAAACCCCATATGATATGGGCGTTCGGTGGCATCCGGTATGATCAACAAAAGCTTTTGGACGGCATCGCGTCGGTGGCGCCCGGCGTGCCGCTCATCGGTTGCACCACCGACGGTGAGATCTCCACGGCCGGGTTGAGCGTGAACTCGGTGGCTGTCATGGCGCTGGCTTGCGACCACATTGGATTTCACACGGCGCATGTTGAGCATCTTTCCAGGGACGCCCATGCCGCCGGTGTTGCGTTGGGTGAAAAGTTCCAGGGTTTCAATTGCCGCTACATCCAGATTTTTTCCGATGGCCTTAACAGCAATGCCGACAAAATCATCCAGGGCATCAAGGCGCGTCTCGGCGATGAGATTAAAATAGCGGGTGGAACAGCGGGCGATGGTGGTGATTTCAAGCGCACCTATCAATATGCCGGGGATCGGGTTTTGACCGACAGCATCGTGGGGGTGGCGTTTGAAGGCGATTTCAGCTTCGGGACCAGCGTGGGTTGCGGCTGGTTTCCCGTGGGTATCTCAAAAAAGGTGACCAAGGCCGTTGCCAATGTGGTGTATGAACTGGATGGCCAGTCCGCTTTGCAGGCCTATGAAAAATTTTTGGGCAAACATGCTGAACACCTGCCGGCGGTTGGCGTGGAGTATCCCCTGGGCTTGCTGGGACCCTATGGCGATGTGGAAGATGACAGTTACTTTCTGTGCCGGGCGACAATGGGGGTCGATCGTCAAGCAGGGTCCATCGAATTTGCCGGCGATGTGCCCGAAGGCGCATTTGTCAAAATGACCATCGGCAACGAGGCGGATATCATTCAAGCAGCGGGGCAAGCCGCACGGACGGCGTTGGAAAAGCTTCAAGGCGGCGACAAGGCTGTAAAACCCAAAGCGGTTTTTCTGTTTTCCTGCATGGCGCGCAAGATCGTGCTCGGTTCCAGAACCAATGAGGAGATCCTTGCGGTTCAGAAAGCGGTCGGCGCCGATATTCCGGTCATTGG
Source organism: Desulfosarcinaceae bacterium (assembly GCA_041557055.1). GTDB lineage: Bacteria > Desulfobacterota > Desulfobacteria > Desulfobacterales > Desulfosarcinaceae > JARRKU01. Next base: position 4,664 of record JBFFHG010000246.1, on the reverse strand, counting down.
CTTTTATACTTACGGCGAATATGCGCCCATCGGAAATCGCGACCATTCCTATTTCCACAATGAAACCGCCACCATGACCGTGATCGGTGAGTAATGTCGTTGCCATGACCCAGGAACTGGAACAGAAGATTGAAATGCTTCAAGCGCAGCTTGAGCGTTCCGAGCGCAAAGCCGAAGTGCTGGGCAACATGCTCAAGGAGGCTGTGAACGAATATGAGCATTCGCTGGAGGCCTTGGGGCAGGCAAAGACCAAGGCCGATGAGGCCAGTCGCGCCAAAAGCGACTTTTTGGCCAACATGAGCCATGAGATCCGCACCCCCATGAACGGCATCATCGGCATGAGCAACATCCTGATGCAAACGGCGCTGGACGTGGAGCAGCAAGAGTATGTCCAGCTTGTGGCCCAAAGCGCTGAAAACCTGCTGATGATCATCAACGATATTCTTGATTTTTCCAAGATTGAAGCAGGTAAGCTGGCGTTTGAAACCATTGGTTTCAATTTGCGCGACACCGTTGAGGAGGCGATTCAGCTATTGGCCATCAGAGCCCATGAAAAACGGCTTGAGATGATCCATTGGATCGCACCGGAAGTGCCGTCCCTGCTGCTGGGCGACCCCGGCCGTTTGCGACAGATCATTGCCAATTTGGTCAACAATGCCATCAAATTCACCGAAAACGGCGAAGTGTTTGTGTCTGTGGATCTGGCGGCGGACAGCCGCGATCAGGATGGGGTGGCGCTGTGTTTCAAGGTCCGTGATTCCGGGATTGGCATCCCCGCGGATCGAATGGGGCGATTGTTTAAATCGTTTTCCCAGGCGGATTCCTCCACAACGCGCCGGTTCGGGGGCACCGGTCTGGGGCTGGCGATCTCCAAAAGGCTGTGTGAAATGATGGGCGGCCAGATCGGCGTTGAAAGCATCGAGGGCGAGGGCTCTGTTTTTTGGTTTACGGCCCGTTTCCAAAAACAACCCCGGCGCGATGCAGCCCCCCGCTGTCGGGCGCTGGATATGGATGCCAAACGGATTCTGGTCGTTGACGATAACCGCAACAGCCGGGAGGTGCTTTGTGCTTACTTGAGCGCCTGGGGCTGTCGTTGCAACACCGCCGACAGCGGACCGGCGGCTCTCAAATTGCTTCATCAGGCAGCGGCTGATAATGATCCCTATGATCTGGCCATTATCGACCACATGATGCCCGCCATGGATGGGGCGGCCTTGGGGATGGTCATCAAGGGCGTGCCGGACTTACGGGCCACCCGCATGGTGATGCTGACTCAAAGCGGTCTGCATAGCGATGTCGCGGGCATGAAGCAGGTCGGTTTTGATGCATGTCTCAGCAAACCCGTCAGACGCTCCCTGCTTTATGATTATCTTGTCACGGTTTTCAGTCCGACCGGCAAGCCGACAGCCGTCGTTGCAGCGTCAAACGTCGCCGCGGCTTCTCACGCGTTGCCCAATGCCGGCCGTGGCAACATCCGCATTCTGGTGGTGGAGGACAATGTCATCAACATGAAGGTGACTACGAAAATACTGGATCTCTTTGGTTTTAACACCGATACGGCATTCAACGGCCGGGAAGCTCTCCAAAGACTTGGCACAGCGGCCTATGACCTGGTGTTGATGGATATCCAAATGCCTGTTATGGACGGTTACGAGGCCACCGCCAGGATCCGTGATCCTCAAAGCAGCGTGCGCACGCATGGCATTCCGATCATCGCCATGACGGCCAATGCCATGAAGGGCGACCGGGAGAAATGCCTTCAGGCCGGCATGGATGACCATATCACCAAACCCATTGATCCTTCGAAACTGCAGGCCATGCTGAACAAATGGCTTTCCGGATCGTCAGCCTTAAATGCGCCGTAGCCACTGAAACAGCCTTGCAAAAAGTCCGACGCCAATTTGCGGGGCACGGCATTATCTTTGCGCAAGTGACGGGCTACTCCATCTCATTTAGTCCCAACTCGTCCATTTTTTCTTTGGTGGGCGCACCGGTTTTTTTGTCCCAGCCCCTGAGCAGGTAGTACTCGTCTTTCATGTTTTCGAATTTGCCCCTATCCAGCACGGCGCCTTTGTATTTGCCTTTGGAAAGCGGTTTTTCAAAAAATTTTTTCGGAAGATCATCCGATTGGCGCGTCAATCCCTGGCGAACGTCGAACAAGCGCTCCAGGTTGCGCAACCGTTCCGCAATATGCAGGATATGGGCCACATCCCAATCCTTGCCGGTGATCAGATTAAACATATGCGCGGCTTTATCGATGGTGTGAAAAATGAACAGGGTATAGGGCCAGGTGCAAACCCCCATGCTGTCGACGGCCAGGTTGTTGTGTTCGGATATGATTGTGGAGACCGCCTTGCCGTCGTAGGAGCTTGGAATGGCGGCGCCCGCTTTGCCATACATCTTCTCGGCGGTCTCCTGGAACCACTCCGGCGCGTTGTGCCACTCGAATTCGATCAGGCTGCCCCGCATGGGCAGCGGATCGCCGCGATGGCCCACGGCCTGCATCAGTCCCGATCCTTTGTAGGCGCGAAATTCATAAGGATGGGGCGCCAGACCTTTGACGATGTCGAGTTTTTCCACGGCAGCCGGTCCGATTTTTTCGGCAAAGGCCCGTTGGCCCTCCGCCAGGACATCGCCATAGCCTTCGCGCAGGCTCAATTTGCGCACCGTCTCCATGATGGCGGCTTCGGAACCCCGCGTCATGGCAATGCCGTCAGTCTCCTTTTCCGTAATCAGGCCTTCATGATACAGCTCCATAAGCAGGCCGATGCAGGCCGAGGTTTCGGTGGAGTCCAGTCCCATGCGGTTGGTCAAATGGATGGCTTTCCAGAAGACGTTCATGTCCAGATTCCATACCGAACCGGTAAATCCGCTCCAGGGCTCGCAGGTCGTGAACCCTTTGCCGATCTCGGGCACATGCAGAAAATTTTTACACCGGATGGGGCAGGCAAAACAGCCCACGTTTTTGATCTGGTGCTTGTCCACAAAAGCCGGGCCGCCATATTTTTCGATGATCTCCTCCCAGTGCACATCTTCAAAGTACCCCACCGGAAAGAAGCTCAATTGATACATCATGGCCACGAACCGCACGACGCCATAGGTTGAAAGCTCATGGCAGGCCGGGCTTTCGCGGATTTCCCGGTTGAGCGCCAGGGAGGCCTCGAGCATTTCGGCCGGCCGGGCCACACCCACGGGTTTGCGGCCGCGCACGGCCACCGCCTTGATGTTTTTGGACCCCATAACCGCTCCAAGACCGCCGCGGGCGGCGGCGCCGGCGACCTCCGTGATGAGGCAGGCGAAGCGCACCAGGTTTTCACCGGCCGGGCCGATGCATACAACCTTGATTTCCGGGTCGCCCAACTCCTGCTGAATCAGTTTCTGGGTTTCAAAAGTGTCTTTTCCCCAGAGGTGGGCCGCATCCCGGATCTCCACCGCATCTTCGGTTATCCAGATATAGGAAGGCTTTTCAGCCTTGCCTTGAATGACGATGTGATCATAGCCGGCATATTTGGCCTCCGGTCCCCAGTAGCCTCCGAAATTTGATTTGGCCCTCAGATTGCTCAACGGTGATAAAGCCGTGACATCGGTGCGTCCTGAAGAGGGCATGGCGGTGCCCGAGAGTGGGCCCATGCTGAAGATCAATGGGTTTTCAGGGGCCAGGGCGTCTGTTCCCGGTTTTAGCAGATCATACACCAAGCGAACCCCGATGCCGCGCCCACCCAAGTATTGGTCAATATAAGGTTCGGTGGGCTCTGTTTCCACCCTGCCGTCGCTGACATCAATTTTTAGAATTTTTCCCATCCACCCATGCATGCTGTTCCCTCCGAAAATTTAAATTAAGACCATTGATTGTCGGCGATCAAAGCAATATATATACCAATTTTGACATATGTCTTAATTAATCAAAAAAGTAATAAATCAATAAGTTACGATTTAATTTCAAGCTGTGCGAAGAATTCCAAAGTTGACTGCGATTCCAATCGGCCACATATGTCGGCCGGAATGTTTTATAACTAACTGAAATTAAACATTTTAGTAAGGTATGGGGCATTGGGGGGCGAAATAGGACAAAGATATCTGTTTAGATATAATTGCCTGGCAGAAATCAGAACCAATACCGATTCAGGCGCTGGGAGGGCCTGGATATGACCAATGACCTCATTTTTGCGTGTCAAATCAAAAATAATAAATTTGTTGGCGTCAGCATCGTGCGGGCGTCAGGGCCGCGGTAAAAAGATACATTTCGCCCCATCCGACCCCACTTTTGCCCATTTCAACCGATTTCTTTTGATTTTAATGAGTTTTAAGAGCCGATGATCCTGATTGCGGAGGTGTAAGGGGGCTTTCCTCTATTGCCATTGGCTGCTGATCCGGAAAGTCGCGATCATCTTGTGCCGGGTGGCGTGTCATAAAAAGCGGTAAATACTGCTTTTGTGAATGGCGAAAGGTCTTATGGCACATATTTTGCATAAGAAAATTCGTTATTTAACCTATCGTGTCGGATTCCGGGAGCAAATGGAGGATGTTTATTTGTTTGGCGCTGTGCGCCTCCGGAAGAAGACTATCGGATGAAATTTAAATCATAACTGAAGACGCGGCGCTGGAGCACTATCCGGAGAGGGGGTGAGGCACTCGTTTTTTATAGGTGAGTTGTAAGGTAGCCC
>JBFFHG010000245.1:0-5822 GCA_041557055.1 Desulfosarcinaceae bacterium | reverse complement strand
CTTTGTGGAATTACCACGCCGCTTCTCCCTTACCATCAGGGCGACAGGTTCTCATGTTCCGTATCCAAGCCTGTCCTGAATTCATGCCACCTCCATGCCGGCTGCCGCTTCGTCCGTAACCAGATAACGCCGAAACTCGTCCCGGAAATACGCTCGTTCCCCGGTTTTGAGAGCATTTATCCATTTCGGGCCAAAGAGCGGCCCTCACTGGTGAGCAATACGTTATGAAGAGGGGTTTTATGAATTTCGCGAAAATCTTCGTAAGCGTCTAAGTGACCAAGCCTGTGGTTACCTATACGCTTACGACCAAATTTGTACGATCCTATCCGTGACTTATCAAAAATTAACCCGACCCTAACATAACGCAAACATTCCGCGATTAATTTGCACCGCCATAGAGGGGGCTGTCCGCACGGCCTGCGGCCGAAAAGAGGTGATGGCCAGCCTATTGAGATTCTAATGTTTTGCTAACACGGATCTAACAATTGATCAGCAGATTGCAGATGTGATTGCCGATCCCATGAAATCAACCCAATGTTTAGGAGGTAGTCAATGATTCGCGGAAAAGGTGTTATTTTGGTTTTGGCCCTGGTGCTCATGGTGGTTGCGACCTCGGCGTCGGCCGGAAATATCGTCATCAAAGGCTCCACAACGGTTCTGCCCATTGCCCAGAAAGTGGCGGAAGCTTTCATGAAAGAGAACCCCGATACCAGCATCTCCATTTCCGGCGGCGGCTCGGGCAACGGCATCAAAGCCATCATCGACGGCACAACCGATGTGGCCGACAGCTCGCGGTTTATCAAGGATAAAGAGGTTGCCCGGGCCGTGCAAAACGGCGCTTACCCGGTACCCTTTGCCGTGGCTTATGATTGTATCGTTCCCATCGTGCATCCCGGCAATACGGTTGCCAACCTGACCCTTGATCAGCTCAAGGGGATCTACAAGGGCGAGATCAGGAACTGGAAAGCGGTTGGCGGCCCCGACCTTGAGATCGTTGTGGTTTCCCGCGACACCTCCTCGGGCACTTATGAGGTTTGGGAAGAAAAGGTGATGAAAAAAGAACGGGTCTACCCCGGAGCGCTGCTGCAGGCTTCCAACGGGGCGGTTGCCCAGGCCGTGGCCAAAAACAGGAATGCCGTCGGCTACATTGGATTGGGCTATATGAATGATGCTGTCAAAGCGCTCTCCGCCAACGGAATAAAGGGCAGCGCGGAGACCACTTTGAACGGCACCTTCCCCATCAGCCGGCCATTGTATATGTTCACCAACAATTGGCCCAAAGAGGATATTGCCAAGTTCATCAACTATGTCATCCATCCCGAAAAAGGTCAGAAAATGATTCGGGAGATCGGGTTTGTTCCGCTGTACTAATTCTTATGCGGGGTGCATGGAGCGTCGATCCCGGCGCTCCATTTTTGGAATTCAAGGCAAAGGTGAAGTTCTATCCGCTGTTTTGGGAGTCAACCATTTTTGAGAGCACAGAGGCTTAACCCGGACTGCGAAACGCGTGCGTCAGGGTTTAGCCGGGAGAAAGAGGCATGTTGCTGAACCGACAATTCAAAGAGCGCTGGATGCGGCGCACCTTCCTGATGGTGGCCACTGCATCCGTGGCCGTGCTGCTGATGATCACCCTGTTTCTCTTTGCCGAAGGGATACCGATTTTCAGCAAAACAAGCGTCAAAGCGTTCATTTTCGGTAACTACTGGTACCCCACATCCGACCCTCCGGACTTTGGCATATTCCCCTTGATCGTCGGCTCGCTGTCGGTCACCTTTCTTTCGGCGGCCATCTCCATTCCTTTGGGTGTCATGACGGCGGTCTATCTGGCTGAAATCGCCAAACCCAAATTCCGTGAACTGATCAAACCCCTGGTGGAGCTGCTGGCGGCCCTGCCGTCGGTGGTGATCGGCTTTTTCGGGATGGTGGTGGTGGCGCCCTTTTTACAGGACACATTCGGCATCGCCACCGGTTTGAACCTTTTCAACGCCTCAATCATGCTGGCGTTCATGTCCATCCCCACCATTTGCAGCATCTCCGAGGATGCCATTTACAGTGTCCCCAACAATCTCAAAGAGGCTTCTCTGGCCCTTGGCGCCACCCACCTGGAGACCTTGCTGCGGGTGGTCTTGCCGGCATCCATATCCGGTATCAGCACCGCCGTTATTCTCGGGATGTCCAGAGCCATCGGGGAGACCATGGTGGTTTTAATGGTGGCCGGCGGCGCAGCCATGGTGCCCGCTTCGATTTTCTCTCCGGTGCGGCCGTTGCCGGCCAGCATAGCCGCCGAGATGGCCGAAGCGCCTTTCCGGGGCGAGCATTACCATGCCTTGTTTGCAACCGGCATCGTGCTGTTCATTTTTACATTCTTTTTCAACATTATCGCCGACCACATCGCTCACAAGTACCGTCAGGCGGGCGATGCCACCTTATAAGGGAGCCCCCTGCATGCTGCAAAACATGAGTCTGCCAATGAAATTACCGATGCGTGCAAACCGTGCGCCCGATTCCGCTGCCACCGGGCAAAAGCAAAGGGCCATACTGGCAAGCTCTGAGGCGCGCCGGCGCCGGCGCCGGCTGCAGCAAGCCGCATTTTTGATGATCAGAGTATCCGTGATGATCAATGGGGCGGCCCTGGCCGTCATTGTCTACTTTATGGCTGCCAACGGATTGAAGGCGATCAACTGGACCTTTTTATCCCAGCCGCCCATGGATTCCATGACCAAAGGGGGAATTTTCCCCTGCATCCTGGGGACAATGGCCTTGAGTCTGGGCGCTTTGGTGGTTGCTTTTCCCATCGGCGTGGCCAGTGCCGTCTATTTGAACGAATATGCCCGGCCGGGCAAAATCCTGCGCATCATTCGACTGGGTATCAACAACCTGGCCGGCGTGCCTTCGGTGGTCTTCGGCCTCTTCGGTCTGGCTTTTTTCGTGATCTATCTCAAAATGGGCGTCAGCCTTCTGGCCGGCGCTCTGACCTTGGGCGCCATGACGCTTCCGGTGATCATCGGCGCCGCTGAAGAGGCGCTCAAGGCGGTGCCGGACACTTACCGGGAAGCGTCCCTGGGATTGGGGGCCACAAAGTTGCAGACCATTGTACGGGTGGTGCTGCCCACTGCGTTGCCGGGAATTCTGACCGGCGGTATTCTGGGTCTCAGCCGCGCGGCCGGTGAAACCGCGCCGATCATGTTTACGGCGGCCGTGTTTTTCACACCCCATCTGCCAAAATCCATTTTCAGCGAAATAATGGCCCTGCCCTATCATATTTATGTTTTGGCCACGGCCGGAACGCAAATAGAGGCCACCCGGCCGTTGCAATACGGCACGGCCCTGGTGCTGATCGCCCTGGTGCTGGGAATGAATCTGATCGCTATTTTCTGGCGCGCACGGCTGCGGCGCAGGATGCAGTAATTGCAACCGAACTTGTTACGGTAAAAAGAGATACACACATGAACAACGATTACAAAGTGACGGCCAAAGATGTAAACTTTTATTATGGCGATTTTCCGGCCCTGCATGAAATTTCACTGAACTTCAAGACCCATCAGGTGACTGCCCTGATCGGCCCTTCGGGTTGCGGCAAAAGCACTTTTCTGCGCTGCCTCAACCGCATGAACGACCTGATTGCGCATACCCGGGTGGAAGGCGAAATACTGCTGGATGGCGACAATATCTACGCGCCGGCTGTGGATGTGGTCAATTTGCGGGGAAAAGTGGGCATGGTTTTTCAAAAACCCAACCCGTTTCCCAAAACCATCTATGAAAATATCGCCTATGGATTACGGGTCAACGGCATCCGGGACAAAGCGTTCATTACCGAACGGGTGGAGACAAGTCTCAAGCAGGCGGCGCTGTGGGAGGAGGTCAAGGACCGCCTCCAGGATTCCGCCCTGGGCCTGTCCGGCGGCCAACAGCAACGCCTGTGCATCGCCCGCGCCCTAGCCGTGGAGCCGGAAGTGGTGTTGATGGATGAACCCTGTTCGGCCCTGGACCCCATTGCCACCCAGAAAATCGAAGAGTTGATCCACGTGCTCAAAACAAACTACACCATTATCATCGTTACCCATAACATGCAGCAGGCCGCCCGGGTCTCCGATGTGACGGCCTTCTTCTATATGGGCAAATTGATCGAGGTCGGCGTGACCGATAACATCTTTACCCGCCCGCAGCTCAAAGAGACTGAAGATTACATCACCGGACGGTTCGGTTAAAAAAGAAGGATTTCCATGACCAAACATCTGCATCGTGAACTGGAAAAAATCAAGAAACGCATTCTTTCGCTGGGCGCCCTGGTGGAGGAGCGGGTCCATATGACCGCTGACGCGATCCACAGCCGGGATGCCGCCATCGCCAAAAAAATCATCGATTCGGACTGGGAGATCGATGAAATGGAGGTCGAGGTGGAAGAAGAGTGCCTGAAGGTGTTGGCGCTCTATCAACCCGTGGCCGTGGATCTGCGCTTCCTGATCGCCACGATCAAGATCAACAACGACCTGGAGCGTATCGGCGATGAGGCTGTCAATATCTCGGAACGGGTGCTCACCATGGCCAAACGGACCGATCCCGGCTTTGTTTTCGATTACGCCGCCATGGCCGAAAAGAGCCAGTCCATGTTGAAGATGAGTCTGGACGCCCTGGTAAACCTGGATGAGGACCTGGCGTTTAAAGTCATCGCGTTTGATGACAGCGTGGACGCCATCCAGAAAGAAGCTTATGATCGGATCAAGGATTCGATCAAACAAAAACCTGATCGGGTAGGCTATCTGGTCAATCTGCTGCTGATTTCCCGCCATCTCGAGCGTCTGGCCGACCACTGCACGAATATTGCCGAAGAGGTCATTTACCTGATCGAAGGGGAGATCATTCGTCACGGAAAATATGAACCATAGGAAAAAAATACTTGTCATTGATGATGAAGAGGATATTCTGGAGCTGGTTCGCTTCAATTTGTCGCAGGAGGGCTACGAAGTGCTCTGCGCGGACTCCGGCGAAAAAGCCCTTGAAATTCTGAAATCAATGCCCGTTGATCTGATGGTCCTGGATTTGATGCTGCCCGGAATGGACGGGTTTTGCGTAGCCAAACGGGTCAAGAGCGATCCCCGGGTCCGGCATTTGCCCATCGTGATGCTCACGGCCAGGGGCTCGGAAACCGATGTGGTGGCCGGCCTGGAAATCGGCGCCGAGGATTATGTTACCAAACCCTTCAGTCCCCGCGTCCTTGCCGCCCGTATCCAAAAGGTTCTGCATCGTGTGTCCCATGCGCATGCCGGAGGCAACGACCTGATTCAGCGCGATGGTTTGATCATCGATATGCGCAAGCATGAGGTAACCCTGAACGGAACGCCGGTCAATCTGACCTACACGGAATTTGAAATCCTGACCTTGCTGGCCGGCAGGCCAGGGTGGGCTTTTTCACGCACCCAAATCGTCGATAGTGTGCGCGGTGACAACTATTCGGTAACCGACCGCAGCGTGGATGTCCAGATCGTGGGGTTGCGCCGCAAGTTGGGCCCCTACGGCCGGCACATTGAAACGGTGCGCGGGGTCGGTTACCGGTTCAAAGACAATGTCATAAATCCGGAACGCCCCCGTGCAGAATGGGATAGAGGCAATTACGGGTAAAATAGGCGATCCCGTTCTTGTTAAAATGCATGTGATCGTAGAAAAATTTTCGATCTTGCATGGCGTCGGAAAAATCATGGTAAGCCACATGCCCATTGCGGCGGGCCGCCTGCCTGAGTTTGCGGTCCACCTGAGCCATCCCCGGAAAATCCGGAATCAACATGGGCAGCATCACATAGGTGATCCGGCCGTTGTTCTTTTTG
>JBFFHG010000244.1:0-5830 GCA_041557055.1 Desulfosarcinaceae bacterium | reverse complement strand
GGGCTTTTTTAAGCTTATTTCTTTCATCCTGAAGGACCTTTTCAGCCTTTACAGCAAGATGCGTCGCAATAAAAGCTATTATTACAGATAGAAAAATCCCGGTGGTGGTCAAAATAATGGTGATATTTTCAAGTCTTGACTGGCTTGTTTCTGCAACTTCCAGGAATTTATCGGCTTTTTTTCTTGCATATGAGGTTAATTCCAGCATCTTGGTCTCCAGTTGGATGACATGCTCAGCCCCTTTTCCCTTTGTTATAAGAATCGCTTCTTTTTTGTTGCCCGACCTGAGAAGCCGGACAACCTCTTCTCGTATTGGCGTCCAGTTCACAAAGAGCTGTCTTGTCTGTTGTTCAAGAAATTGTCCCTGTCGGCCGAGAATTTCCCTCCGGACCACATCAAGTTGCTGATGCACTTTGTGTTTGCTGACAGCTACGGCATTTAGTGCAACCTCTACCTCATCGGGAGCGTTTGCCAACACAACATCTTTCATGCTGCGGTGCATTTTTGCTATGTTAAGCGCGGCAATAAGGGAGGCGTTGGAGACAACAAGGGGATGTTCGTAAATCGTTCTGGTAAGGTTACCCAATATGAACAATCCTCTTATTGTAATAACGCCAAAAGAGAGGAACAGCGCAATGATGAGCAAGAAGCTCATGGTTAATTTGTGCTTTTTAAACTTTTCAGTTAAAGTGCTCATTTCTACGCAGCCCATTGATGGTTTGAGGCGCCCCGTTTTTTGGACCCTTTCCATGGCAGAGACCCGTGGCTGAGCATTGACCGGGGATCGAAATTTATATGTATTGATACGACGTACAGATAATAGGGCTGCATGTCAAGCATGAATGAAAATTGACCCTCTGGTTGCATAAAAAAGATGACGAAGAGATATCAGCCCCTTGTGGATGGGCACTACCTATCGTTCGGTTTTTGCATACAAGGGGGTTAAACCCCTTGCCACGATTTCCATTGGATGGCAGATTTGGATACACCTTTTATCGGGCAGGTTCCCGGACAGTTGCACCCGGCACCCGGGGCAACCCGTGGCCCAGAAGCGGCTGCCGGTGTCCAGGGCGCCGGCGATTTTTTTGTCCACCATTTTTTTGGAGATTTTGGGAAATTCGTTGAAGAAAAAGCCGCCGCCACCGCAACAGGCATCCCAATCCGGAGTGCGCCGGTATTGCACGTGCGGCATTTGCTGCAAAAGCTTTTCCATGGATGTTTTGTCCCTCCCATGGTTTTTGAGATGGCAGGGCAAATGGCAGGTGACGCTGTCCGGGATTTTGCGCGGGGCCAGATGCGGCGCCAGGCGGGGGAACTGTTCCAGCACGAATTCGCCGATGTCCCAAACCTTGTCCGCCAGTTGCCTGGCATGGGCGTCGGACAGTCCAAGCTCTTGTGCAAGCTTGGGATAGGTCCGGCCCAATGCCGAACCGCAAGTGGCGCAGTCTGTGATGACGGCATCGCAATCCCGGGTGAGCAGGACTTCGATGTTGCGCATAATGCTTCCCCTGGCCCTTTCAGTGTCACCATGGAAAAAGAGCGGCAGGGCGCAGCAGCCCTGGCCGTGGGGGAGCAAAACGCGATACCCCATGCGCCGCAGGACTTTGACAATGGCGTGACCGGTCTTTTCGTAAATGTGGTTGGTGGCGCATCCGGTAAAGTAGGTCACGGTGCCCACAGGGTCGTTTTCAGGCTCGATAACGGAACCAACCTGGTCCCGGAAGGGTTTGCGGTTGGGCACCGGGAAGTTTTCCATGGGGATGTTGCCGATGCGCACCTTGCCGATGACGCTCTGGACCAGGGAGCCGGTTCCCAACCGGGCGACCTGCGTGGCCATGCGCAGCCGTTTTTCCCGGGGAAGGATGGCGCCCAGGGCTTTGAGTTCCGGCGAGCGGCCGCAGATGCGGGACATCTCATTGCGCATGCGCATGAAAAGTGTGTCGTGGCTGACGCCGCCCGGGCAGACCGCAGTGCAGGTGCCGCACATCAGGCAGCACTGAAGCTTGGCCTGCATACGGTTTGTGGCCGGCAGACGCTGCTCCGCGTAGTTGCGGATGAGGTGGACTTTGGCCCTCGGGCCGACGGTCTCTTCACGCGCCATTTTGTAGACCGGGCAGGTCATCAGGCAGAGGCCGCATTTTCCACACTGGTAAACTTCATCAGCTTTCATGATCGCACCATTCAAACAAATTTTCCGGGATTGAGGATGCCCTGAGGATCCACACACTGTTTGATTCTGGCCATAAAGGCGCGCGTGGCGTCATCCATGGCCATGGGCAGGTAGTCCTTTTTGGCCAGGCCGATGCCGTGTTCCCCCGACAGGGTGCCCTTGAAACGCAACGCCAGTTCGAAAATTTCCCGGTTGGCGGCCGCCACCCGCCGCCACGCCTCTTTGTCGCGCGTGTCGGTGGCAATCAAAGGATGCATGTTTCCGTCCCCGGCATGGGCCAGGATACCCATCCGCAGGCGGTAACGGTCGGCGATTTCGCGGATGCTGCGGATCATTTCAGGAACTTTGCTGACCGGAACGGTGGCGTCTTCCACAATGCAATCGGGCGCCAGGCGCGCAAAAACGCCATAGGCCGACCGGCGCGCCTGCCACAGGGCATCGCGTTCCGTCCGGCTGCGGGCTTCGATCACTTCCCGGGCCCCGTGGGCGCGCGCCTTTTCGACAATGGTGCCCATCTGCTTTTCAACGGCCTCTTCCACGCCATCGACTTCGATGAGCAGCAGCCCATCTGCGTGGCGTGGCAGGCCGATGGCGGCGGAATCCTCAACCGCGTTTATGACGGTTTTGTCCATCAGCTCCAGGGCGGCCGGGAGGATGCCCGAGCCAATGATATCGGATACGGTGGCCGCCGTGGCATCCAAATCGTCGTAGACCGCCAGGATGGTGCGTTGGGCTTCGGGCAGGGGCGCCACCCGCAGGGTGATTTCGGTGATGACGCCCAGGGTGCCTTCCGAGCCGCAGAACAGGCTTGAGAGCCGGTAGCCGGTCACATCCTTGACATTGCGACTGCCGAATCGAATGATCTCGCCCGAGGCCAGGACCACTTCCAGGGAGAGCACATAATCCACTGTCACGCCGTATTTAAGACACCTGGGGCCGCCGGCATTCTGGGCCACATTGCCGCCGATGGTGGAGACCATGTAACTGCCCGGATCCGGCGGGTAGAAAAATCCATCTTGCGCCAGCCGCGCCTGCAGCATCCCGTTGACCACTCCGGGTTGCACAATGCAGTAGCGATCCGGGGTGTTGACCTCGATGATCCGGTCCATGCGGGTAAAGCAGAGCACAATGCCTTTGCGGATGGGCACCGGCGCCCCGCAGATGCTGGTGCCGGCACCCCGGGCGGTGACCGGGATGCACTCGCGGTTGGCAACGGCCATGATGGCCGACACCTCGGCCGTGGATTGGGGCAGAAGAACCACTTCGGGCATCATCTCTTCCACAAAGGCGTCGTAGGAATAGGCCTGCAGTTCCTCCTGGGTATCGATAAAGCGTTCGGACCCGACGATATTCTCAAGACTCTCTTTAACCTTTGCGCCAAGCATGTCGTTCCTCGTTGTTGGGCCGATGGCTGTCGTTAATGCATCAGTCCGGGCAGGTATAAGACGGTTTGGGGGAAAAGGATGCACATGCCCAGGGCGGCCAGCATTAAAAGAATAAACGGCACCATCCCCCGGTAGATCTCCATCATATCGATCCGGGCCGTGGCCCCTCCGGCGCCCTTGAAGTAAAAAAAGGCATACCCCAGGGGCGGCGTCAGAAAGGACATCTGCAGGTTGATGGCGACCATCATCACGAACCACAATTCGCTGAACCCCAGATCCCGGGCGATGGGCACGAAAAGCGGCAGGCAGATCATGGTGATGCCGATCCAGTCGATGAACATGCCCAGCACCAGAACGATGAGCATCATCAAGGCGAAAGAGCCCCATTTGCCGCCCACGCCCAGGATCGCCGTTTCCACCAGTTCATCGCCTCCCAACCCGATGAAGACGCCGGTAAAGCAGGTTGCGCCGACCACAATGAAGAGCACCATGGAGGTGACCGTGCTCGTGGCGATGACCGACTCCCTGACAATTTTGAAACTGAATCTGCCATAGGCGATCATCATGACCAGGGAGACGAAGGCCCCCATGCCGGCGGCTTCCGTGGGGGTTGCCACGCCGGCGAAGATGGCCCCGAGCACCGAAAGGATCAAGATGGCCGGCGGAAACAGGTTTTTCAGGCAGCCGAGCACCACCTCCCGGGTGGAGACCTGGGAGCGCTCTGCGGCCGACAGGGCCGGCCCCCAATTGGGTTTGAAAAAACAGACCACGGCAATGTAAAGCACATATAAGCCGGAGAGGACGGCGCCGGGAATGATGGCTGCCATGAAAAGCTGGCCCACCGGGACACCGGCGTAAGAGCCCATGAGCACCAGCATGATGCTGGGCGGAATGAGGATGCCCAGGGTGCCGCCGGCGCAGATGGAACCGGCGATCAGCTCTTTTTTGTAGCCGTACTGGAGCAGGGGCGGGGTGGCCAGCAGGGCGATGGTGACCACCGAGGCCCCCACGATGCCGGTGCAGGCGGCGAAGATGGTGGCCACCAGGATGACGGCCATGCCCACCCCTCCCCGGACCGGTCCCAGCAGGTAGCGCACTGACACGAAAAGGCCCTCCATCACACCGGAACGGTCCAGGAAGTTGGCCATCAGTACAAAAAGCGGAACCGCCGCCAGGATATAGCTGTTCATGACCGACATGTAGATCCGGTCGATGAACATGCCGAAGCATTCCGGGCCCCATCCGAAATAGCCGAAGATCACCGCCAGTCCGCCCAGGGTGAAGGCCAGCGGGTGTCCCATGGCCAGGCCGAACAACAGGCAGATGAACATCAGCAACGCCAGCAGCATACCGGTTGTCATAACTCGACCCCTTTCAAAACATAGCAGACCCTTCTGTAGAAGATACAGATGCCCTGAAGAAGCAACATCAGCGCGGTAATCGGAATTATCGTCTTGATGGGATAAACCGGGGGGGCGAACACCGTAAAGCTGGTCTCCATAAACTTCCAGGATTCCATTGCAAAGCTGGTCCCTTCGATCAACAGAACAATGATGAAAGGGAAAAAGAAGACCAGATAGAGCACCACATCGATGAAGGCGCGCGTTCGTTTGGCCAAGCGGCTGATGATGATGTCCACTGAAATATGGCGACCCAGTTGAAGGGTGTAGGCGGCCAGAATCATGAAGTGCAAGCCGTAAAGCTGGGTGCTGGTTTCAAAGGTCCATACCGTTGGATGATTGAGCACCCGGCGGGTGACCACTTCAAAGACCATGATCAGCATCAGCGGGATAATGGCCCACGAGGCCAGTTTGCCGATGACGCTAATGGCCGTTTCCAGAGCCAGAATGCCTTTGTTGAATCGTTGCATTGATTTTTTTTCCTTTATTCACAGAGCGCCGAACGGGTCAGGCGCGCAACTCCCTGTCAGGGTCGGCGGACAACACCATTGAAAAAGAATCGGCTGTCCGCCGACGCCGGTCTACTTCAACTCGGGCAGTGAATCGGAATTCGTCCCGAAGCTGAAAGGCGCCTCATAGCTGCGCACCGGTGCAAAGTCTTTCATGAATTTTATCTGGGAGGCGAGGACCTTTTTAAAGTCAGGGTTCTTTTCGGCTTCCTCGGCCAGGGTTTGGTTGATCATCACGTTGAGTTTTTTCATGGAGGCGTCGTCCAGGCGGGTGATTTCAGTGCCGGCGGCCAGAAAATCCCGGGTCGCCTTGATGTTGCCGTACTCGTACCATGAACTCATATAGGCCGTGGTCGCCCGGGAAGC
>JBFFHG010000243.1:0-5860 GCA_041557055.1 Desulfosarcinaceae bacterium | reverse complement strand
TTTTCGATGAAATCGGCCCGTTGGGATACCTGGTAGCAGGTCTGTCGGGAATGGGGGGCTTCACTGCCGACCTTACCGGCGCCGGCAAACACCTGGCGGGTGACCAGAAAAGGAATCAACACCCGGGCCGCCACATCCGGGTTCCGGACCATATGGTCCCCATGGGCGTCGGCATCCATCAAATAGTTCTCGTGGCACCCGTAACTATGGCCTTTGTGATCGCTGTTGTTCTTATACAGCGTGACGCCCACCTCGGGGCAGAGGGTTTTTAATTCCGAAACGGCTTTGCGCAGAACGATTTCCCCTGCTTTGTCGCAGGCCAAAGCGTCCCGCGCACTGCGGCACTCTGCCGTGGAATATTCCGGATGGGCATGATCCGTATAGAAACGCGCACCGTTGGGCAGTCCGGCGTTGATGCGAAGATTGTCTTCATCACAAACCACCTGATGGGTGGGGCTTTTGCGGAACAGTCGGCCGCGGGTATCCGCATAGGGTGTTTCATGGGCGTAATCCCAAAGCATCCGCATGCCGGGTTCGCGCAGTCCCACGCTGCGGGCATAAGCATTGACCAGCATACAGGAAGCTTCAAAAGCCGATAAGGAAGCACCGCCTTTGAGCTGAATCGCATACTCCTGCTCGATGCCGACGATCTTGGGGATGCTCATGATGCTTTCCTTCTTTTTGCCCCGCCCCTTCTGTTTCGAATCGAAACCCGGAAAAAGCGTTTGCCCGTGGCAGATGCCTTGAACCTATTTCAAGGCCTCCGGCACTTCGACCCCTTGTTGTTTTTTTTGAGATCGGATGCGCGCCGCTCTTTGCTCCACCAGGGACCGAATACGGATGACCCGTTCACCGCCCTTGCCGATGATGCGATACCATTCGGCGGGATTGGAATTGCTGGGCAGCTCCTCGTTTTCTTCAAACTCGGCCCGCAAGGCCCGGATAATGTGATCGAGGCAGATCCCCTTACGGCCCTTGCCGATAAGCTCTTTGACCGCCAGATATTTGGCCCGGTTGACGATATTCTCAATGATCGCACCGCTGCAAAGGTCCTTGGCATATAAGAGCTTGCGGTTTCCGTCGGCAAAAGTGATTTCAAGCAACTCGTTTTCGGGCTTAAGGCTGTAAAGCTCTTCAACCGCCTGGTCGATCATCCAGCGGACCGCTTTTTGAGGCGTTCCCAAAGTATTTACATGGCACGATTCAATGGGCAACCCGGGTGTCAGATACTTGGTAAAAATTTCTACGGCTGCCTGCCGGCCGGGTCTCGGAATACGGATTTTGCGATCCAGGCGTCCCGGCCGCAGTATGGCCGGATCGATGAGATCCTCACGATTGGTGGCGCCGATGACCACCACGTTTTCAAGGGTCTGCAGGCCGTCCAATTCGGATAAAAATTGCGGTACGATGGTGGCTTCCATGTCCGAGGAGATTCCCGATCCGCGGACCCGGAACATGGCATCCATCTCGTCGAAAAAGATCACCACCGGTGTGCGGTAGGAGGCCTGGTTGCGCGCCCTGGCGAAAAGATCGCGGATGGCCTGTTCGGTTTCACCCACATATTTGTTCAGCAACTCGGGGCCCTTGACGTTCAAAAAATAACTTTCACCCTTTTCACCGGTCTTTTCCCGGATGCTTTTGGCCAGACTGTTGGCCACGGATTTGGCGATCAGGGTTTTACCGCACCCCGGCGGCCCGTAAAGCAAAATCCCTTTGGGCGGGATGAGATGGTGCTCCCTAAAATACTCCGGATAGATATGGGGAAGCTCAATGGCGTCGCGGATTTGCTGAATCGCCTCGGCCAGACCGCCGATGTCGCTGTAGCTGATGTCGGGGACTTTTTCCAGAACCAAACGATCCACCGTGCTCTTGGGCAGCAGGCTGTAAACAAACAGGGAGTCGGGATCATACTCCACATTGTCCCCGATCACGATACTGACATTTTTCATCGGTTCGGCACGGGTAACGAGAATGGTCTCATCCCCCACCGTGTGCACCAGCAATTTCTGGTCGCTGAGCACCTGCTCCACGGTGGCCAGGCTGCCGCATACCAGCTCGAATCCCCGGGCTTCGATAATATGCAGATCATTGTTGAGCAGCAGCAGTTCGCCGGGTCTGAATCCGTCTCGAAGGGCATCTTTTTTCTGGTTTTTATGGCGCAAGGCGTGAAAAGTGGCCCCTTTCGGACCCGGGGTGTCATATTCTTCAGCCTCCATGATCTTGGCCTCATAAAGCCGGCCGTGATGGCGGATGATCGCCGTGTCGCCTTCAGGCGTCTTGCGGCCCTCCCGCACGAAAACACCAAAGGGCAATGCGCGCTCTTCCTCTTCGCCGGGCAGACCCCTTATTTTGCGCAGGGTATCCCTGGAGGTGTGCAACGCTTCGGCCAACTGAAGACGCTTGTTTTCAGATTCCTCCAGGTCCTGCTTCAGCCGGGCGAACTGCTCGGTCGGTGTCGCCGGTTTGGGCGGTGTATCTTCAGCTTCGGCCACGATGGTATCGATTTTTTTCTGCTGACACGCAGTGATCCGCTTGCGTGTAGTCGGCCTTGGCTTTTTTTTGTCGGCGCACATGAACCTTTCCTTTCTACCCCTTTTTCTTTCCCCTGGAGTAATACAACGCGCGTGTCTGCTGATCGAATTCAATCCGATGAATCAACCACTCGACAGCTTGTTGAGGCTCCCACCCCTTGTACTGACAGATAAAATCGATCACGTTGCCGCCCACGTCCTTGCAAGTCTTGCATAAAAAGCTGTTCCGGGCGACATTGAAGAACAAGGAGGGCGCATCCTGCCCAATATGCCGTTCGGTGCGGAAACAATATCCCAAATTGCCCCGAACCCCGAAGCCCATCTCCACCGCCACCTGAACAATGGGATTTGACTGCTCCAGACGTTTCAACTCATTTTCCTGCATGGTACTTCCCTTTTTCGTCAGCCCGTTGGCCCGTCAGATTGTTGTTTGCGCCCGTGATTCGCGCAGGCCAACGGCCAAGCGATCATCAATGCAGCCACCGTTTAGAGTGCCGCAGCAGGCTGATCTTCAGTGTAACCATCTCTTTGTCTTCCGGCGCCGAAGTCACCTCGAGATAACGTTCCAGATCCCGGACGGCAAAGGCGCTGTTTCCCATTGTTTCATAAAGCAGGCCGCGCTCCTTGAGTTCCGCAGGTGCATCCGGATCAACGGCCAGAATCCACTGAATCATCTCAAAGGATTGAAGATCCTGTCCCAATTGACGGTAGATCGCCTTCAGATTCCTGAGCATTCGTTTAAGAATCGTCTTTTTGCCGGCCGGTATTTTCCAGTTTATATCCGCCGCCGCTTCCGTTCCGTACCGCGCCGCTATCATCTCCCGGCACTCTTTTTCGGTCAAAATCTCCCCCCGGTTGTAAGGATCGACATACAAGGTGCCCGAGGTATGAAACAGGCCGGTAATAAAATGCCCCGGCAGAGCAATGCCATGCAGCGGGAACCCGGCGCGGCGCCCCACCTCGCTGTAGACCAGCGAGAGGGTTATGGGAATCCCCAGTTTGCGCTCCAGGACACGGTTGAGAAAACTGTTTTGCGGATCGTAGTAATTGTTGCGGTCGCCTTGCAGCCCCTCTTCGTCAAACACAATCCGGTTCAGGTGGCACAAAATATCACCGGCGGAAGATGAAGGCCCCAGGCCCTTGCGAAAACGGTCGGCCCACTGGTCCAAACGTTGCGTGCAATGCGCGCTGATCAGATCCGGAAGGGCCGTGCGCGCAATCAGCAGGGCGGCTTCGACAAGGTCGATTTTATCTTCGGGCCCTGCAACCAGACCGGCGAATTGTTCACGAATCACTTCCAGGTGGATCATATATTGATCTTCCGTTAAATAGTGCCTCGAAATCAGCGGCCGCCATGCATCCAGATTCTGGATAAAATATGACAGTTTCAAAACAACCCCAACAACCTGGCGGCATTCTTCCCCAGAATCTTATGTTTCTCTTTGGGTGTCAGATGGGTATTGGTCTGGATGCGCTTGACGATATAGGCCCAACTGACCCCGGCCGATAACGGCAAAGGATAATCGGTGCCAAAAAGGACGCGATCAAATCCGATGGTTTTGCGAATTTCCTGAACCACCATCTCCCGGTCCACCAGCCAGTCCACAGCCGCCAGGTCGATATAGACATTGGAATGGGCCCGGCCCAGCTCAAGCGCATCAAAGAGCCAGATGCCCGGCACTTCAGTACTGTAAGCGCCCGCATGGGCCAGCACCAGCGGAACCTGGGGATACTTTTTCAACCACGGCGCCCAAAGGGAGGGATGGGAATTGTGACTCAACTCAATCACTTCGAAAGGTCCCGGACCGCAGCCTGAATGGGAGAGAATAATGGCGCCGGTTTGCCTGCAATACTCGAATATCATCGGCATGTGTTCATTTTCGGCCGGGTTGAAGAATTGCGAATGGGGCAGAAATTTGAGGCCCTTCAGCTTGAGCCGTTCGATTTCGCCCAAGGTTTTGCTAACATATTCACGGTCCTTGCAAAGATTCACCGAACCGAAACCGATCAATATATCGGGGTAGTCCTTTACCCAATCGGCCACGTCCCGATTGGTCACGTGGGTGGGTGAGTACAAACTCTTCTTGATGTGCCGCAGCAGAGACTCAAAATTCATCCGCCCGGATGAATGGGATCGCTCAAAAGCCTTTTTGAGTTGTTCGCGCACTTCCGTGCGCTCAACATCTTCCGGGTCGGTATCGGTTGCCAGAATGACACCGTGGGTCACGCCGGCTTCGCGCATATCCGCAAAAAACTTCAAATCGGGCGTCTTGGGATGAATATGAAAATCCACGATCGGAAAAAGAGGCACTTTAAACGCAAGGGATTTCTCTTCTTCCGCGAATTCCGGTTCCGACAATTTATAGACGCCCTTGCCTTTGACCAGACGGTAATCGGGTATTTTCAAAGGGCGATGAAGCGCCTGCAACCCCAAATGAAGCCGGTAGCGCAATCGCCAATTGTCGGCGGCCTTCAAATGCGGCTGCAAGGTTTGAATGAGTGACTCCCGATCTGCGATATCACTGATTTGAAACAACTGCCTGACCGTACGCCAACGCACCTCCGGGGGGTCATTGAGCAGGGCCTCGACAATGGCATCCTTATCGGGAAGGGGCGGGAAACCGATATAAATCTCTTGTTGTTGCATCTCACCTCCGATCAGGGATCAGCCAGAGAGGGGGAAGATGGCCCGGAGAACCGGAGACCTGGGAAATTTTGAGATTATGTCATCCGGGCCATCAAATCCAATCCCGTATAGCGCTCCAGAAACAGCTTCCAATCTTCTCCCGGCAACGCCATACTATGTCAGACCCCTTCAGAAGGGCAGCGTACCTGCGGCCATCAGCCAGAATGCCGGAATCCAGAGCCCCACCGGAACCCAGATAATGAGAGACCAGGCCACAACGCCTGACCCCAGCTTGCCGTGAAAGGCCAGCCAGACCTCAAAGGTCAGGATGGCATACCCCAGGCAGGCCAGCGCCAGATACATACTTTTGCCTACAAGTTGGGAACCGTCTGCCAATACGGGTCCGCCGGTGAAAAACAGCAGCATATAGATGGTGGAGATAAGCGCCACCGTGAGGCTGACATTGCCCACCGATCGCAAGTCCTCAAGTCCGGCCAGTAAAGCATAAGCGACGCAGCAGTAAAGAATACCGTGGGCAAAAAGAAGCCCGCCTGTGAATGCATCTTTGAAAACCGCTGTCTGGATAATCGCCCCCAGAACCACAACCGCACCAACAATACCGGTTACCATCCCGGTTCCCTTGGCCTCCCCCTTGCCTAAATTCAACAGGGCAACCGGCAGCCACATAAGCGCGATTAAAACC
>JBFFHG010000242.1:0-5866 GCA_041557055.1 Desulfosarcinaceae bacterium | reverse complement strand
GGTCCAGCATGAGCCGGCCGCCGGTGGAGATGACGATTCCCTGCCGGCCGGCCAGTTCGCAGGCGATGGCGCTTTCCATTTCCCGAAAAGCGGCTTCGCCCTGCTCCTGGAAGATCTCCGGGATGGTCTTGCCCGTTCGCTCCTGGATCAGCTCATCCGTATCGACGAACTCATAGTCAAGCTGCTTTGCCAGCAGCTTGCCCACGGTGGTTTTCCCGGTGCCCATGAATCCCGTCAAAACGATATTGAGCCTTTGCACAGCTTCTGATTCCAATTGCGACACCCTTCAAAACAAACGCAAAACAAGGCGACAATCAAATGGCGTCAAAATCTTCGATAATGTCCCGGGCCAAGGCGGGGCAGAATCGTCCGACTGCGGAAATATGGTTAATATTGCAAGGGTCCGGCACCGGAGAAGATTTTGAGACCGCTTTTAATAATCCGATTTATCACCTTGGCACCGAACGCCGACTTTGTCAAGATTGGCGTCATGAAAGCCAGTGTGATCAAAAGGGATGGATCAGCATGGCGGCGGGCCGCGCCTGTTTTTGGCTGCAAAAATCTGGATTGCATGGCCCCACCTCTTTAACAATCAACTGTTCGCAAGTCGTTATGGAATTTTAAGCCCGCTGAATGCGCAACGGCGGATATTTACAATCGAAAACGGGCAACTTACTTGACAATCAGTCCTTTTGCATTATTTTTTTTTATTGAAGTCCCCATGATGCGTTAATTTTGAGTTGTACTCTTTAAGCGATCCCTCTTCATTTACTCAATTAAAACAGAATCAAAACCAAAGGAGACCCTTATGGGAAGTCGATGTGGAATTTGCGGAATGCTGACGCCTGATGTATCTATCTGTAATTTTTGCAGAATAGTTTTAGAGGAGCGTCGTTTTTTCAGAATGGTAAATCGCGAGGAACTGAAAACGACATATCATATCGCCAGTACGGGGCCGCCCTTAGCCCGGCGGAGAGAGAAAGCCAAACCGCCTGTCCGCGAAAGCTGAAAAACACCCCGCAAATTGCGAATGCCGGATCAAGTCCGCCATGACCGAGTTGAAGTCCTGTTCCAGCCTGTTTCCACACCGAACTGGTGCGCCCCGCAGTATTCTTTTTTAAAATAGAGCCGCTTTTAAACCCTATAGGTGCAACGCCGATTATCCGTCAGGCGCAAGCGAGGTGTCTGTCGCCGTATTCAATGTGCCGGCAGGGTCTATCCAAAGCGCCCGCCAATACTTCTGGCGGGAGGCTGCAAGTTGTAACAGTCTGGTGGGCCCGGCATGGCTGCAAAGCCGCTCCCACTTTCCGTCAAGCATGGCCGAGGCGTGCAAAATCTCGCTGCCTGTAGCGGCCAGAATCCGCAGCTCGCCCGTTTGCCGGCCGCTTATGGCATACTGCACAACAGGTTCCCGGGGTGGAAGCAGAACGAATTCTTCAGGCGCTTCATAGCTTTGGGTCAACGGAATTCTTGAGAACAACAATTGCCCCGCTCCCGTCGCCGGCTCGGTGGTGCTGAACAAGGCATGCATCCGGGCCTTGCCCTGCGCAACGATCGGATCACAGGCCAAAGCAAGCAGCGCGGCCTCCTTTTCAAAAATCAGAAGCGGCTGTTTGTAGAGCACCGATCCGTCCAGGGCGAAAAAATGGGCGAACAACCGGGTCCCGGCGGATGTCGACTCGGACCAGACCAAAACGATTTCCGAACCATGGCTTTGCTTGGCATAGCATGTAAAAATCTTTCCGGGTTGGTGATGAAAAATGGGGATCAGGTTCCCTTTGCGAATACCGTCACGATCCACCAGGATGGGTTGGATGTAATTTTCGCCATTGCGCCCGCCATACATAAAAAAGAGCGCCGGGCCCAAGGCGAGTTTGCCTTGGGTTTCCGGGGCCGTTTGAAAACCGGGCTGGGCCAGCCGGGCATCCTTTAAATCAATGCTCACCGCCCCTGGATGGGCCATCACCCCGGCGCCGTAACCGGCCAGGGCTTCGAATTCGGAACCGCTGGTCCAGGCGATCCACCGCCCTGTTTGACGCGGTTCCAAATGGACGGCAAAACTGGTGGCGTCGATGGGTTTGGAGGTGCCCGCCCTTTTCTGAAAAACAAAACGGTTGGTCAAACGATCAACCCCCTCATATTGCAATACAGCGTGTTCCGAGGCGTTGTCCGTATGAACCGCGGTGGCTACGACGGCGTTGCTGAAGGAACAAAAATCCGTGTCCAAAAGGGAGAGTTTTGCCGGACGGATACGAACCTGCACGGGCTGGCTTTGAACAGTCCCGGCCCCAGATGCAAAACCGGCAATCAGTTCGTAAGTTCCGGCCCCGATATCCTCTTGAGCATACCCGGCCGGATCTTCCTTGAATTTCTTTTCTTCCCCCGGCAACAGATTTTCCGCCATATCCGGCAAGCGCGGTGCCTCCGGCCTTCTGATGCCGGGTTTGCCGGCTTTGCTGAGGACAAAGCGCTTCCGGCCGGCTGTCAGGGGCCTCAGTTCGTAAGTCAAGGGCCAATCCGGTGAAAGCCGGTAACCGATTTCCCCAGAGCCGTTATTGCGCAACACGGCTGTCAGGTTAAGGGCCTGGCCGGAAATCACATCCGTATTCTCGAGGTTTATGGTGAGTTCTAAATTAGCCATGGACAATCCTTTGTGGGGATCTGAGGATTCCGCCGGTGCCGGTGGCAAGCTGGCGGCGAATATCAGTAGAATTGATATCCACGCACCGGCGCGGCGAACCTGGGTTTTGGAAAAAAGGTGCGGCCATGAATTCATTTTAAGGATCATCCCGCAAAGTCTTCTCCGGATCGGCTGCTTTTTCCACAGCCCACCCCCGCTGTTTCAAAAGGCATTTGCCGCAGAATTGTTTGGTCACGTTCACAACCGGGGGCGGGGGCGCCGAATCCCCGGTTTGATAATCATCGTAGCTCATGACACAGAACCGGTCCCAACCCTTTTGATGGTTTTTCAAGGCGGTGTTGTCTGAATCAACCGCAGGATTGGGATCGGGATTGGTCCGGGAATCGTGCTGTTTTTTCTGCGCACCCGGTGAAGCCGTGCTCTTTTTTTCATAGGCCGGGGCGTGCTCCATGTGGCGGTGATGGCCCGCTTCATGGGCCCAGGTGGCGGCTTTTCTGGGCGTAAACAACCAGGACCCGCCGGCGGCCAGGCCGATGGAGCTCAGGGGCAGGCCATCGGCCAATACATACCGACGGGTTCGGTGATAGGTCCCGCCGCACCCCGGAACCACACAGCCCATGCCGTCGGATCTGGATGTGTAGGCGATGTTGTAGTTTTTTCCGCCAAAAGCAAAAACATCGTTGTTGGCGCTGGCGCTGTCATTGACCACCTCGGACCACTGATCGCCGCATGCATTGCAGGTGCACTCCCAGATCAGCACCGGCGGCGAGCTTTTGAACTCTATCATGAGGTGGCCCCTGAGCCGGTTGTGAACGGTTTCGATCTTTTTGATCAATGTATACAAAAGCTTTTCATTGCACATATCCCAATAGTCATCCGGACCTGTATCGGAACCGCCGTAAATGTAATCGGTGATATAGGACCAGCAATCCGTGGCCTTTTCCGCTAATCCGAAATGGGGGGTATTGACAAAAGGCCAGACATGGCGCGTCAAGGCAGCCGGTGTTCCATCAAATGCCGAGCCGCTGAAACACCTTTGAACCAGGGCCGTGTAGTCCGCGCCTGAAAGGAGTTGACCAGGGCCGTCGGTCTGAAACTCCTGGGCCGCATTGTTTTCATGAACAAAATGCACATAAGCGGGCCGGTAAAAGTCCGCCGCCTGGTCCAACCCCGCCTGCCAGCCACCCGGCGGTGCAGGCATCCAGGAGATGTAACCGCGCCAGGAGGCTTTGCGCCAGACACGCATGCCGGCCGTATGGGCGCAGGGCGCCAGGGGATAACGCGCTTTGAGCACGTCACTGTTGGGGTGCCCCTTGAAATTGACGGCGGCCCTGTAACGGTACCCGTCTCCCGCCATCCGCGACGGACACAGGTAGGTTCCGGCTTTTCCGATATGGGTCTTGAACAGTTTTTTTTCGTCCTGCCCCACATCGTCGTGCACAATGGTGAACAAAACCTTCTCCTTGGCGTCGTTCTGGGTCGGCCAGGGCTCCAGGCTCCCCTTTTTCGACAAGCCGCCATATCCGAATGCCTGACGGTAGTATGTCTTCATGCCTTTGGCGTTGTGAGGACGAATGCCGCCGCACAGCTTTTTATTGGCCACCAGGGGGGCGTTGGTATAGGGCTTCCCTTCATATTCAATACCGAGGCCGACTTTGTGCCGGGCATCCCTGGGTGCGGTGGCCTGCTCGATATATTTGCGGCTGCGGGTTCTTTTGCGCTCATCGGCGCTGCCGCCTTTGGGAACGATGGATAGATCCCGGGACAGCTCGCCAAAGGTCCAGTCCACCCGCAACGGCCCGACCGCCTTGCGCGTGTTATCGTCAATCATCCCCACGTCGCATTCCAGCCCCCTGCTCCCGGTATCCTTGCACAGCAGGGGCAGGCCGACTTCAACGGGTATCCAGGGCCGCGGAATGCTGTGGCGGTCTGTTTTTACCCGCTTGTCGCCGATCCCCATCTTTCCGCGGTAATTGTCCATGAAGATCTCTTTAAAGGCCGGGTCGTTCAGCAGGGTGCTGTTTCCAGGATCGGTGTAACAGTGCCGGTCGTCCACCCAGACAATGATGGGTTCCTTGTTGCGGTTCAGTTGGGCTTGGCCGTCGGCCCGGGAGTAGTCGCTGCGATCGGCGGCATTGCCGAACACGGGGCGCATCGGGCTGGCGGCCTCCGGATTCAACCGCGACAGCGACAGTTTGGTATGATCGGATCGCTTGCCGTCGGGTTTCAGGCGCGAATAGACAGCGCCGGAGCGCCAGGCAAAGGAGCGCTGGAACTCTTTGAGGGCCCGTTGGGTTCGCTTGCCCATTTTGCCGTCCACAGGCCCAGGATAAAAGCCTGCGTTGGCCAGATAATACTGATACCAGCGGTTTTCATCTTCGGAGAGCCTGGGCTTTTCAACGGCAAAGGGCGCCTGGAAAAAGCGCAGGGAATTGGCGTCCTCATGGGCCGCGTCCGGATGGCGGCCGGTTTCCGCGTGAACGAACAGCCGCACCTCCGTGTGCATGGCGGCCAGGGCCACGCCTTCAGCGCAATTCATTTCGGTATGGGCCTGAATCTGGACACGGTAGGGCATATTCTCCTTTGTCAGAATACCGCCGGCGGCATCATAAACCTTGCCCCAATCAAACTCATGGTCCTTTTCGGGCGTCAGATCGGCTTGGTGCAGGGCGCGTTCGAAGACGACGTTGCCGTCGGTTTTATCCCACACCACCAGTTTACCGAACTTGAGTCTATCGCTGCCCAGAATCCGCCAGCCCATCTTAAGCGACTCGGTCTTGACGGTGCCGTCTTGATTGAATCCGGGCCAGAAGGGCTTCAAGTCAATGCGGGCATCCTTGTCGCTGTCGTTTTTATAATAACGCACCATCACGGTGTAAGGGGAATGGGCCACATTGATATAGCGGGTCTCGCCCTGGCGCGGCTTTAAAACCCCCTCCTGGGCCTCGCTTTGCCCTTTCCACGCCCTGTAACTGTATCTCTTGCGCGGCCGGCTCCCTTTGAGGGCTCTTTTGCAGTAGACCGGCACATCCACCGGCGTGAATTTGTACTCACAAAAGTTGCCCTCTCCGGACACATCGGCCCGGCAATAGTTGCTGGCCCATACCGCCATATCGACTTTGCATTCCTGTTTTACATCGCCTTCCAGGGCATAATCCAGGTCGCAGGTTTCGGTTTGGGGCACGAACCACTTATCCAGCTTCTCAATCCCCACGGCCATGGCCG
>JBFFHG010000241.1:0-5889 GCA_041557055.1 Desulfosarcinaceae bacterium | reverse complement strand
GTGGCGGATTGATGGAATCCGGCTTTCAGGCTTGAATCCATCGTTTCTTCATCCATTTTGGGGACGGTACGATTTGGTGGTTATTGGAAGGGCTTTGGCGCCAGTTGAGGAATTCTTTTGAGAATCGGCTGAATATTAATGCGATAGCTGAATGTTTGGGCCGATCAAATGACAAGGAAAGAGTCAACAGATGAACGCAGAACTTATTTCACCAGCAAAAGCAGTACTCTTGGGCATTCCTGCACCGATACTATTTTTACTCATACCGGTGCTTGGTATCGCCGTTTTCACCTTTATCATTGTAAAGCGGGTCGCGCCGCTGACCAGGGCACAGATTGATCCGCGCTTGAATCAATGGCCGTTGAGGATCTATAAGCTTTTTAAGTACGCCATTTTACAATGGCGCCATCCGCGCTATAAGCTTGCCGGGGCTTTGCACATTCTCCTTTTTGCCGGTTTTATGATTTTATCCGTTCGTTCGATTACGCTGGTTTATGTCGGCATCCAGGACGGTTTCGTGCTGCCCGGTTTCGATGGCCTTTTGGGTGCTGTCTACAATGTATTGAAGGATATCGCATCAACCGTGGTGCTGGCGGCCGTCATTATCGCCATGGTCCGCCGTGTTGTCTATAAGCCGGCGCGGTATGCGGTCCCGCAGAGCACCGGCCTGAAGGATCACACCTGGGAGGCGGTGTTGGTGCTGGGCCTGATTGCCATTCTGGTTACCTGTGACATGTTCTTTGACGGCAGCCTGACAGCCTCTAAACAACAGGCCGGCCATTTGGCTGAATTCGTGTTGCCTTTTACAGGGCATTGGATTGCGGCCGGAATGCTGGGGGCCGCCGGCCATGGCGTTCTGCAGTCCATCCATTTGAGCAGCTATATCATTCATGAGCTGACCTTTTTTTCTTTTCTGTGCTTTTTGTCCAATGGCAAGCATTTTCACGTGATTACCTCATTGCCCAATGTCTTCCTTTCCAAAATGAAAAAGGGCGTCATCAAACCGGTTCAATGGGGCATCAAGGATGAAGAGCTCGACAATCTGGAATCCTTTGGTGTAAAAAAATTTGAGGATTTCACCTGGAAGCACATGCTCGATTTTTATTCCTGTGTGGATTGCGGCCGTTGTTCGGACAATTGCCCGGCCAATGCCGTGGGCCGCCCCCTGTCGCCGCGCTTCATCTCCATCAAGAATCGTGAATACGCCTTTAAGCACTATCCCTTGCGCGGGCCTATCACGCCCAGCAACGAGCCGCTGATCGGGTCGATTTTGAGTGAGGATGAAATCTGGTCCTGTACGACCTGCGGCGCCTGTGAAGAAGAGTGCCCCGTGTTTATTGAATATATCGATAAAATCGTCGATCTGCGCCGAGGCATGGTGGATGACGGCAACGTGCCCCAGTCCCTTCAAAAACCACTGAGCGCTCTGGAAAAACGAGGTAATCCATGGGGGAAACTTGAAAAGAAACGTGGTGATTGGGTCAAGCCGATCGCCGAAACCTGCCAGGTCAAACGGATTGACAACGGCGACAGTGCCGAAAGCCTCTATTTTGTGGATAGCATCTCATCGTTTGATGATCGCATGCAGGATATCGCCAGGTCCACGGCCCTGCTGATGAACCGAAGCGGTCTTGATTTCGGTATCCTCGGCAGCCTGGAAAAAGACAGCGGCAACGAGGTCCGGCGGTTCGGCGAGGAGATGCTTTTTCAGGATCTTAAAGAGCAAAACATCGAGGCGGTCAAGGAATCCGGGGCCCGTCAAATCGTCACCTCGGACCCGCATGCATATAACGTCCTCAAAAATGAATACATGGATCTGCCGCCGGTCAAACATATCAGCGAAATTGTTATGGAGGGCGTGACTGCGGGCAAGATCGCATTCAAACCGATGGAGAGTGACGGCAAAAAGTATACCTACCATGATCCTTGCTATCTGGGACGGCACAATGAGCTTTATGAGATTCCGCGGAAGGTTTTGGACGCAATTCCCGGCTTGACCCGTGTGGAGATGGAACGCTGCCGGGATCGGTCCTTTTGCTGTGGCGGCGGCGGCCTGATGCTCTTTTATGAACCTGAGGAGGAGCAACGCATGGGCGTATTGCGCGTTCAGATGGCGGCGGCGGCCGGCGCTAACGTCATTGTCACCGCCTGTCCCTTCTGTCTGGTCAATATTGAGGATGTCATCAAGGTGGCCGGGCTGGAGGGCCAGATGGAAGCTGTGGACCTGTGCGAACTGGCCGGCCGGCAACTGGTCGAAGCATAGCCCGAATAGGCCCGGCAACCCCTCCGGAAGATTGCCGGGCCGGACCGCATGTTTTGAGGGCACCCCCCCATTGGGTTCAATCCGCACCATATAGGAAGTGATCACGGAAACCGCCATGAAAAATATCCTGGGTATAGTTGCTTCTCCCCGCAAGTTGGGCAACAGCGAGATAATGGTCAAGGAAATTAGCAGGCATATCGAGCTGCCGCACCAGCTCAATTTGCTGCGGCTTTCGGATTTCAATATTCAGCCTTGCCGAGGGTGCTACCATTGCCTTTCCAAAACATGTATTTTGAAAGACGACCATGCCCTTTTGATAGAGGCGTTTTTGGCAGCCGATGCCATCATTGCAGTTGCGCCAAGCTATTTTCTGGGGGCCAATGCCCTGTTGAAGTTGGCTTTGGATCGCAGCCTGGCTTTGCATTCCCACCAGGAGCGAATGTGGGGCAAGCCCTCCGTGGGGATCGCCATTGCAGGTGTGAAAGGCATGGAGGGCCGGACGTTGCTCGATATCCAGAGCTTTCTGAAACTCACCTTGACCGATATCAAAGGAAGCACGGTTGTATACGGCGCCTTTCCGGGGGAGGTTTTTATCAATGACCAGAATCGGGCCGTTGCAGCCGAAATGGGACGGCGGCTGTTCGCGGCGAAGCCTGCGACAATGGATGGGCCGTGCTGTCCATTGTGCGGCGGCGATACGTTTCGATTTCTTGACGACAACCAGGTCCGGTGCATGCTTTGCAGCAATACGGGACACTTTGCAGTCGAGGATGGCCGGACAGTATTTATGATTATCAAAAGCCCGAATGATTTCTTTTTGACCAAAGCGGGTGCCCGTGAGCATACCGGCTGGTTGAGAGGAATGAAATCCAATTTCGCCCGGCATAAAGACGCCCTGGCCGAGGTTGTCAAGAGCTACCGAAACGATGGTCAGTGGGTTAGACCACCCAAAGAATAAAAAACAAAACAGGAAATGGTTACAGATGCAAGCCGAGATTCTATCTACGGGAGATGAAATTCGCACCGGCGCACTGGTGGACAGCAACTGCGCCTTTGTGGCCGAGCAACTGGAGCGGCACGGCGTGGTGGTGACCCGGCACCAGAGTGTGGGAGATGATCTGACAGCTCTGATGGCGGTTATCAATGAAATCAGCCGACGCGTCGAAGTGGCCGTGGTCACCGGCGGATTGGGTCCCACTGTGGACGACCGCACCATCGAAGCAGCCGCACGAGTGGCCGGCGTGGAATTGGCGCTGGATGAAAAAGCCCTGGCCGATATCGAGCACTTTTTCCAAAAGCGTGGAAGGCCTTTCAGCACCACCAATCGCAAACAAGCCATGATTCCCCGGGGGGGCATCTGTTTATACAATCCAATCGGAACCGCACCGGGGGTGCGCTTTACCATCAACGCCTGCACTTTCTTTTTTATTCCCGGTGTGCCGGCGGAGATGAAACTCATGTTCAGCGAACAGGTGCTGCCCCAAATTATGGCCCTGCAAGGCGGTCAAAGCCAATATTGCCTGCTCCGCACCATCTCCACTTTTGGTTTGCCTGAATCTGTGGTGGGAGAGAAGGTGGCCGCCGTCAGTGAAAAGTTTCCCGAAATTACCTTGGGATTGCGGGCCAAGTTCCCCGAGATCCAGGTTAAACTTTATCTGCGAACCGATGATGAGATTGCCGGCCTTAACATCTTGGACGCGGCCGATCAATGGGTCGGTGAAGCGCTGGGCATCCATGTCTTTTCCCATGAGGGGCGCTCCCTGGCTGAGGAGGTCGGTCGCATGCTGCTGGCCCGCAAGGCCACCCTGGCCCTGGCGGAGAGCTGCACCGGCGGGTTGGTGGCCAATTGGATCACCAATACTGCCGGATCGTCCGACTACTTTCTTTTCTCTGCCGTGACATATCAAAACGATGCCAAAGTCAACGTGCTGGGGGTTTCGGAAAAGACCTTGCAGGAGAAGGGGGCGGTGGACGAAGAAACCGCACGGCAGATGGCTGAAGGCGCCCGGCGGGTGGGCAGAGCAACCTATGGGTTGGCCATTACCGGCATTGCCGGACCGGGTGGCGGCACTGAGGGAAAACCCGTGGGAACGGTCTGCATTGCACTTGCCACGGCTGAAAAAACAACAACCCGCCGATTCAACCTCTCTTTCGCCCAGCGCCTGATGAACAAGCGCATGTTTGCCATGGCCGCTTTGGATGTGTTGCGACGTCATTTGCTATAAACATGCGCAAATATGGTGAGTAAAGATTCCACTGTAAAGCCCCCCTTTTTTCAGTTCTTATGAAATGCAAGCGAGACCACAGCCAACGTCGATCACCGGCACAAGGAGATGCCAAGATCCTGCGGGTGGGATGGCTCATAGACGGCCGGGGAGGGCCGATAAAAACCGACCAGTGCGTTACGCTGGACAGCGGGCGGATTCAATCCATTGAGACTTTTTGCGGACCATCCGCATGCCAAGCAGATATTATCGATCTGACCCACGCCACCATTTTACCGGCTCTGATGGATGCCCATGTCCATCTGACATTTTCAGGAACCCTGGATGGGGTTCAGCGTCAAGCCCAGCTTCGACAATCCCCTGAGGAAGCAGAGAATGCGATTCACTTTCATCTTCAATCGCATTTGGACAACGGCATCCTTGCCGTACGGGATGCCGGGGACCGATTGGGCCGGGTGCTCAAGACCAAGGCCGCATCCAAATCACCCGTGCATCTGGCTGCGGCCTGCTGGGCCTGGCATGCGTCCGGACGCTACGGCAAAATGATCGGACAGGCGCCGGGGCCGGGAGAGTCTCTGAGGCAGGCTGTGGCCCGCACGCCCCGGGCAATGGACCACATCAAATTGATTCAATCGGGAATCAACAGCCTGGACCACTTCGGTCGCGAGACCCCGCCCCAGTTTTCGGAAGCCGAGTTGGCTGACCTGCGGCGGTATGCACTGGAGAAAGAATTGCCTGTTATGGTTCACGCCAATGGTCGACACCCAGTTGAAATCGCCCTGGCAGCCGGTTGCGACTCCATTGAGCATGGCTATTTCATGGGGATGGACAACTTGTGTCGCATGGCCGACCAACAGATCTTCTGGGTGCCCACAGCAATTCCCATGGCCGCATTGACCCGGGGCGGGGTTGTTTCGCCGGACCGGACCGAGGTGGCCCGTCGAATTTTGGAGCACCAATTGAAGCAGATCGCAGCGGCCCATCAGATGGGCGTCCCGATTGTATTAGGCACCGATGCCGGCAGCCTGGGCGCGGATCACGGCACGGCGGTTCGGCAGGAACTGGCCCTGCTCATGCAAGCCGGCTTATCCTTGCCCCGAGCCGTTCAATGCGCCACCGCCAATGCGGCTCTCTTGATGGGGCTGGCAGACAGGGGCACCTTGCAACTTGGCTTGCGGGCCGACCTCATTGTCGTTGCCGGCCAACCCCATAGCCTTCCCAGTGGCTTGGAGAACATCCAAGCCTTGTGTGTCGATGGCGTTTGGTGGAAAAACAGCCACCGGAAAAAAAGCTGTTCTTGTAAGAGCTCGTTAAAA
The DNA here is from genome assembly GCA_041557055.1 of Desulfosarcinaceae bacterium. Lineage (GTDB taxonomy): Bacteria > Desulfobacterota > Desulfobacteria > Desulfobacterales > Desulfosarcinaceae > JARRKU01. The sequence continues at coordinate 85 of JBFFHG010000241.1, read as the reverse complement.
CCGCCGGAAGACGAGATTTATAAGTAAGTTCTGAAAAATATTAGCCGGAGCTGTTGGCGGACTTGGTTTTCCGGCCGAAAAGTCT
>JBFFHG010000240.1:0-5909 GCA_041557055.1 Desulfosarcinaceae bacterium | reverse complement strand
GTGTTCCAATTGGAAAGTTCGGGGATGAAGGATCTGCTGGTCAGGCTCAGGCCCGAGTGCTTTGCCGACATTACCGCCCTGGTGGCGCTTTACCGCCCCGGTCCTTTGGAAAGCGGCATGGTGGCCGATTTTGTGGATTGCAAACACGGCCGCAAAGAAGTGGTCTATATGCTCTCCGACCTGGAACCTATCCTGAAGGATACTTACGGGGTTATTGTCTACCAGGAGCAGGTGATGAAGCTTGCCAGCGCCCTGGCCAGTTACACCATGGCCGAAGCCGACGGTTTGCGCAAGGCCATGGGCAAGAAGATTGCCGCCATGATGGCCGAGCACCGCGAACGCTTTGTCAAAGGCGCTGTTAAAAACGGCCATGAGGAGGAGAGGGCCAAGGCGCTGTTCGATCTGATGGAGAAATTCGGCGGGTACGGGTTCAATAAGTCACACAGCGCGGCCTACGCCCTGATCGCTTTCCAGACCGCTTACCTCAAAGCCCACTACCCCGTGGAGTTCATTGCCGCCCTGCTCACCAGTGAAATGCACTCCATCGACGGCGTGGTTAAGTACATCAACGAATGCCGCAGCCATCAAATCGAGGTTTTGCCTCCGAATATCAATGCCAGCGGACAAGGCTTTACCGTGGCCGACGGCAAAATCATTTTCGGTCTGGTGGCTGTCAAGAACGTGGGGGACGGTGCCGTTGAAGCCATTGTGGAGGAGCGGGAGGCCAACGGCCCCTATGGGTCGTTGTTTGATTTTTGCGAACGGGTGGACCTGCGCCGGGTCAACAAACGCGTGGTGGAGAGCCTGATCGCCTGCGGTGCGTTGGACTTCACCGACGCCCCCCGTTCGCAGTTGATGGCGGTTCTGGAAGAGGCCCTGGACTATGGGCAGAAGGTTCAAAAGGAGCGCTGCGATCCCCAGATGGGGCTTTTTGATGACGGGGCCGATTGCACCTTGTCGGTCACTCCGCCCAACTTGGTCAAGATTCCCGAGTGGGATGAAAAGGAGCGTTTGTCCAAGGAAAAAGAGGCCCTGGGATTTTACATTTCGGGTCATCCCTTGACCCGGCACGCCAATACCCTGGCCAAATTCACCACCGTGAACACGGAGAATCTGGCTGAGACGCCTGACGGGCAGATGGTCCGGATCGGTGGCATGGTGGCCGCCAGCAAGGTGATTCGCACCAAAAAAGAGGAGTTGATGGCTTTTGTCCAACTGGAAGATCTGTTCGGCAGTGTGGAAGTGATTGTCTTTCCATCCGTTTACGGCATCTGTCAGGAGTTGCTGGGCGAAGACCGGCCCGTGCTGGTCCAGGGCAAGGTCCAGCAGGACGACAAGGGGGTCAAGATCCTGGCCGACACGGTCATTCCGGCGGGAAAGGCCGAAAAGATGTGGACGGCCAAGGTGCAGTTCAATATCGACACCGAGCGCACCGATAAAGCGGCCCTGGCCGACCTGCGGGAGATCCTGCGGCGACACCCCGGTGATTGTCAGGGCGTGATGCGGTTCATAATGACCGAAGATGTGGAGACCACGGTGGCCTTGGCTGAAAACTGGCGCCTGCAGCCCGGTGAGAAACTCAATCGCGAAGTCAACGGCCTGCTGGGATACCCGGCCGTGGAGACTCTCTGCGGCGATATCAACGCCGCCGTCAACGGTAACGGCAAAGGCAACGGGCGCCGGGGTGGGTATCAAAAGAAGTTTTAAGTGTTAATGGGAGGTGTTGCGCGGATATTATAAGATGTTTTGAAAATGATGTAATGGCGGGTACGCTGCGCCCTCAACAATTTCATCTCGATCCCTGAACCAGAAACCGCAAGCCATGAACCAAGAACCACAATCCGGAAACCGGAAACCATTAACCCTGGGATTTTCCCCTTGTCCCAACGACACCTTTATTTTCAATGCCCTGGTGAACGGGACAGTGGAAATTCCCGGTTATGAAATTCGTGAGGCGCTTTACGACGTGGAAACCCTCAACCAGATGGCTTTCCAGAATAAACTGGATGTGACAAAACTCTCCTTTTTCGCCTGGTTGATGGTCAGGGATCACTATCATCTGCTTTCCAGCGGCGGCGCTTTGGGGTTTGGCTGCGGTCCGGTGGTCATCGCCCGCAATAAAATGTCTCTAGCGGATATGGCCGGCTGCCGGATTGTATTGCCGGGTGAATGGACCACCGCCCATCTGCTGTTGCGGCTCTGGGCGCCGCAGGCAAAGCAGCGTTTTTTTGCGCCCTATGATCAAATTTTTGATATCTTGAGCACCGGTCGGGCCGACTGCGGCGTGCTCATTCACGAGAGTCGTTTTACGTTTCAACAGAAGGGGTTTGATCTGGTGGCGGATTTGGGTGCCTGGTGGGAAGAAGAGACCGGGTTGCCTATTCCCCTGGGTTGTATCGCCGCCAATAAGCGGATCGGAAAGGAACCGGCGGCGGCGATGGAATCGGCCATTCGCCAAAGTGTTACCCTGGCACGGCAGACCCCCCGGGCAACTCTGTCCTATATTCGCAGCCATGCCCGGGAGCTGACGGATGAGGTGTTGACGGCCCATATTCATACCTTTGTGAATGAATTCAGTATAGATCTGGGGAGCGTCGGCCGATCGGCGGTGGCGGCCCTGGACAAAAAAGCGCGTCAGACAGGAGTGATACCATGATCGGAGTGATTTTTGCGACCCTGGCGGAAGCCGGACCATTTCTGGTATTGAGCAAAGCCATTCAACTCGACAACCGGCCCTTGCGCGTTTTTAAGATACCGACCCTGCCCGACCTGCTGGTAACGATCAGCGGCATGGGCAAGGTGGCGGCGGCTGTGGCCTGCCAGGCCCAGATTCGGGAATTCAAGGTCGATGAGATCGTCAATGCCGGCGCTTGCGGCGCACTTCAGTCGGAACCCGGCTATGCGTCCGGCGCCATTTTTTGTGTTGCCACAGCCGTGGAAGGGGACCTCGAAGTGCCGGGTGAGAGTCCCCGACCGATTATCAGTGACGGAAAAATCGACTGGGATCAGCGAGCGGCCAGATTGGTCACATGCGACCGTCCGGTGTTCGATGTTGAAAAACGCCGCACATTATCCGCCACGGCTGATCTGGTGGATATGGAAGGTGCCGCCATCGCCCGGGTGGCCGCCATGTACCAAATTCCCTGGACCATGATTAAAGGCGTCACCGACGGTGCCGGTCCCAGGGATCGCGCCACCCTCAACGCGAACCTGGCAAACGTTTCGGAAAAGATAGGAAATCTTCTTTGGACAAGGCTGAAAAAGATCTGAAATAGTTCGTGCCCATCCATAAATGGCCAATTTGCCCGATATCGGTGTTGTGCGAAAAATTTTATCCTCGCAATATCAACCATATGCCTGCGGTAAAATTTTTCCCAGGCCTTGATCTCGACCCAATTTGCCTATTTCTGGATGGGCACTAGTTCAGATATTGTCCTTTGACATTCCACTGGCCTTTTCGCTATAGGATAGCGCCTGTATCGAAACAACAAACACTTAAAGGACACGGTAATATCTGAATGAAACCCATTGTCGCCATCATCGGCCGCCCCAATGTGGGCAAATCGACCCTGTTTAATCGCATCACCCGAAGCCGGGATGCCATCGTGGACAACCGGCCCGGCGTCACCCGCGACCGCCATTACGGCGATGCGGTTTGGGACGAGCACGCCTTTGTGCTGGTGGATACGGGCGGTTTCCTCACTGACGACGATGACCATTTTGCCGCTGCCATCCGCTATCAGGTGGAGCAGGCGGTGTCCCAGGCCGATGCCGTCGTCCTGGTGCTGGATGGCAAGGGCGGCATCTCGCCCTTTGATCGGGATATGATGAGCTGGTTGCGAACCCTGGAACAACCGGTTTTTTACGCTGTAAACAAGATTGACGGGCCCGCCCAGGAGGATCGGCTTTTCGAGTTCTATGCCCTGGGCGTGGAGACCCTTTACCCCCTTTCAGCCGAGCACGGATACGGTGTGCCCGATTTTCTCGATGACCTGGTAAACGTTTTGCCGCCGGCTGAAGAAGGGCAGGATCTCAATCAAATCCGAATGGCCCTGGTGGGGCGGCCAAACGTCGGCAAATCCTCTCTGGTCAACCGGCTGGTGGACCAGGATCGTCTGGTGGTCAGCGCCGTTCCCGGCACCACCCGGGATGCCGTGGATACGGTGTGCGAGCGTGAGGGCCGTTCCTATATCCTCATCGATACCGCAGGCATCCGACGCAAGGCCAAGGTGGATCTGAAGCTGGAGAAATTCTCCATTATCAAGGCCCTGCACTCCCTGGAACGCTGCGATGTGGCGCTGGTTCTGTTGGATGCCGCCCAGGGGGTTACCGAACAGGACATCAAGGTGGCCGGTTACGCCAATGATCGAGGTTGCGGCACCATTTTTGTGGTCAATAAGTGGGATCTGGTGGATAAAAAAGTCATAACACCCCGAAAATTCGAACAGCATCTGCGGGATGCCGCCAAATTTTTACCCTATGCGCCGGTGATCACCGTATCGGCCCTGACAGGACAGCGAATCAACAAAATATTTCCTCTGGTCAACCAGATTTACGCCCAATACACCACCCGTATCGGCACCGGGCAGATCAACCGTATCGTCACCAACGCCACGTTGCGCACCGAGCCCCCATTGTATAGGGGGCGCCGGCTCAAATTCTACTACACCACCCAGATTACCGAACGCCCGCCCACCTTCGTCAGCTTTGTCAATTTCCCGGAGGCGGTGCATTTCTCCTATGAGCGTTACCTGCTCAACCAGATTCGCACCGAAACCGGTCTGGACAAAGTCCCCCTGCGACTCTACTTGCGCCAACGTACCGGCAAAATCGATTTCAGCAAAAAAAAGAAAAAAACTAATCTTTTAGGCCGGCAAAGCCGAAAATAACAGAAGCATCTTTTTAATGTGCACGTTTTTGTATGGATGTTTCTGCCAAAGAGCCAGAAAGAAGAGATTGCCAATGGACTGCCGGGCGGTGATTAAGGTGCAACGGGCCAAGGGACCCATCCGTTTTTTCTTGCCAAAAAACACCCTCTTTTGCTATGATCAGTAAAATTTCCATATGTTTTCGGAATTTTATCGATCGCCCACCGGCAACAAAAGCATTGCAGCAGGAACAAGTTGGTATGGATGAACTCCAGGATGGAAAAAAAGAGGAGACGGATCATGGCGTGGTACTACAAGGATGGAGACCAGGAGATCGGACCGGTCGACAAAACCGATCTGCAACAACTGATCAAAGCTAAAAAAGTGGGTGCCAAAACCATGGTGCGCAGCGAGGAATCAGACCAATGGCACCCCCTGGCTGAATTGGTGCGCGGCCAACCCAAAGTCCCCCCGCCCCCGGCCGATGCTGCGCATTCACAAAGCGCGGTGGACACCATCGATGGCGATGGAGCGGAACGTGCCTCCCGGGAAATTGAGAATGCCGGGGCACCACCGGCAACGTCCGTGTGCAGCCAATGCGGCCGATCTTTTCCCCAGGACCAGGTGGTGACCTATGAAGATCAGGCGATCTGCGCCGCCTGCAAACCCATGTTTGTCCAAAAGCTCAGAGAGGGCGCCAGTTTGCCGACCAGCCTCAACTATGGCGGGTTTTGGATTCGTTTTCTGGGCAAGTTCATTGACTGGATTATTCTGACCGTAGCTCAATGGGCTGTCATGATACCCGCCAGTATGCTGATTGCACCCATCATGGCGCAAAGCGGGGACCAGTTTCCCACCCCGGGATTTTTCGTTTTTTTAGGATTCCAGATCATTTTCAGCATCCTGCTCCCGTTGAGCTACTACACCTTTTTAATCGGCCGTTTCGGGGCCACACTGGGCAAGATGGCCTGTCGGCTGCAAGTGGTCACCCCCGAAGGCGGCAAAGTGAGTTACGCCCGGGCCCTTGGGCGCTTTTTCGCG
>JBFFHG010000239.1:0-5909 GCA_041557055.1 Desulfosarcinaceae bacterium | reverse complement strand
GGAGGTATCCGTTGATGGGTCGACCTGGTATTCCCGCCCGGTGAAGACGGGCAGCACCGTCACTTATGGCGGGATTTCGGGCAGTATCGCCTATTGGACGACGGCCAGCGTTGACTTGGGGCCGTGGGACGGCGCCGCCCAACTCTATTTGCGGCTGCGTTTCAAAAGCGACGCATCCGAAACGGATATGGGATATTACATCGACGATATGCAGTTGACTTCCGCCGGCGAGCAGGAGAGCTACCAGTTTATGCAAGGCACCTCCATGGCGGCCGGGTATGTCAGCGGCCTGGCGGCGCTGATTCTGTCCCGGGACGATGGCTTGTCGCCTGTTGATCTCAAAGCCGTCATTGAAAACAGTGTGGATTTAAACCAGAATCTGTTGGAGCAGGTCGCCGCCGGCGGCCGGGTCAATGCGCTCAACGCCCTGACCCTTCTGCCGGATCTCTCCCTGACAGCCGCGTCATCCGCGGCCGACCGCATTCAGCTCTCCTGGAGCTCTGCGACGCCCCTCACGTCCCAGGTGGTCATTGAAAGACGGACGGAGGGCCAGAGCGTTTTTGAAACCATCGCCCGGGTCGATGCCGCCGCCGTCGCCACCTATGCGGACAACGCCCTTCCGGCCAACGCCACCTACTACTATCGGGTTCAGGCCGAAACCCGGGAGGGCCGCAGCGGATACTCCAATCAAACCCTGGCCACCACCCTGGAAACATCCAGTGCCGGTGGTGGTGGCGGTGGCGGCGGCGGATGTTTTATCACTTCATTGACGGGCGGTGCAATCAGGTAAGGGGTTGTTCTGTTTGAACAACCCGGTGATTTCGTCCGTCTCGAATTTCGGCCATTGGACAGGTTTGCCGTGGTCGGAAGCGTCCACGCCGGTGCCTTGGCCAAGGACCCGGCCAACGACAGCGGCGGCAATCCCCTGTGTCTTGAGCTGTCGAATCAGCTGCTGACCATTTTGCGAACGGCAGCAGATCAACAAACTGCCCGACCCGATCAACCCCAGGGGATCAAGCCCCAGGGCCGCACATATCCTGCGGGTCTGATCGAAAACAGGGATTTTCTCCATGGCCACGGCGATCCGGTGCCCACCGGCCGCGCTCAACTCTTCCAGAGCCGTGGCCAGTCCCCCTTCGGTGACATCGTGCATGGCTGTGGCCAAGCCCTGATCGGCGGCCAGACGGGCTTCGGGCAGAATAGTGATCTGCTCCAAAAACCCGCAACTTTCGGCAATCTCCCGGTCACCAATCCCCTGCGCCCGCAACCGGGGACCGAACTCCCGGGCAATAATGGCGGTACCCTCAACGGCGATTGCCTTGGTCAACACCACCAGGTCGCCCGTCATCATGTTCTTTTTGTGGATAAGGGCGTTGCGCCGGACCGTACCCACCATCATCCCCGCCACCACCGGCCGGCGAACCGCATCGGTGATTTCGGTATGCCCGCCGCACAGGGTGATCCCCCAGTGCGAGCAGGTCCGGGCCAACGTCTGCATGATATCTCTTACCTGGGAGGGCGTCATGCCGCAGGGCAGCAACAGGGTGGTCAGAAACCAGCGCGGAACGGCGCCGGCCGTGACGATGTCGTTGGCATTGACCAGCGCGGCATAGGTGCCGATGGCGTCCGACGCAAAGGTGACGGGATCGGATTTGAGCACCAGGATGTCGCTGTATCCCGCATCCACCGCTGCCGTATCCTCTCCCACGCCGGGTGCGGTCAATACGCTGGGGTCTTCGATTTTAAATTCCGCCAGATAGTCCTGCAACAGGTCATTGGGCAGCTTGCCGGCTTTCAGGGGCAGGCCGGCGCGAACAATGGTTTTTACCTGGTCCAGATGGCGAATGCGAAAATCGCAGGCGACCTCCTTGAGCCGGGTATCCTGGTCAGGGTCCAGCAGGGCCGTCAAAGCCCCGGCAGCCTGACCGGCCTGGGTGTCGAAGATAAAATCGCCCACCATCAAAATCTCAGAGGGCGATACCTTGAGCCGTTGGGCGGCCCACAGAATACCTTCGCCGCTGGGCTTGGGCGCCGGGGGATCATCTCTGGCGACCATAATATCAAAATGGCCGGCGTCGGTGTGATCGAAATTTTCCAGGGCCCGCAGCACGGATGCCCGGCTGTTGCGGGTAATGATGCCCACCGGGACGCGTTGCTGTTTGAGCCAGGCCACCAGGGCCTGGGCGCCGGCATTGGCAACGGAGCTCCTGGCGCCTTGCACCTCGAAATAATCCAGACGGGCAAGCGCCGATCGACGGTCGTGACCGCTCTTCATGGATCGAATGTATTCAAGAATCGGTTTGCCCGGGGGGCATCCCAGGGCTTGCCGGATATGCCCGAAATCCAGCGCACCGGGCCGGGTCAGGGTGCCGTCGAAATCGAAAAGCACCGCCCGGATGAAATATCCCGACATTTTCATGGCTTGTCCTTTGATGTTCCTGCTGAAAATACATTTTGCAGGATCTTGGCGTTTGTGGTGCGTTCATCAATAATGTACAGATGGTGGTGTCCTGGAAAAAAGTTCCATGACATTGTGTTTTTCAGGCCTTTGCGCGCCAACCATCAAAATCCCGATATCAGATGACGGATAAAGATCCGATTAAAGCCACCTCGTTTCTGCAACACCATGATAGCTACAATCTTAGCTTTAAAATTTCAAATATATTTGGGCGGGATATGCAGAAATTGACAAAAGGGGTGGACATCCCCATGGCATCGGCTCTAGAATGGTGATAAATCGGGCTTGATTAATCGTCATGAAAAAGGAGGTGGCCCATGGCGCAAAAGATATTGGTCGCAATGGACGACTCGGACAACGCCTTTCGCAGTGTCGAACTGGTGGCCAGAAGTTTTTCATCCGACAACACCATTGTGTTGTTCAATGTCATGCTGGACACGGCAGCCCTGTGCAATATGGAGAGTCCCGAGCTGACCCCTTTGTTCAGATCCCAGCAGCTTAATTTCTGCGTCCTGGAAGACAAAAAGCGCGAATTGGTGACAGCCGCCATGAAGCGGGCCCGGGATCTGCTGATCACGGCCGGATTCGATGAGAAAAACATTGAGATCAGAATAGAGAACAAAAAAAAAGACGTGGCCCGCGACATTCTGACCGAAGCCGAAAACCGATACGATATGATCGTCATGGGACGGCGCGGTATCTCCGGCTTCAAAGAGTTTTTTCTGGGGAGTATTTCCCACAAAGTGTTCACCGGCGCAAAAAATATCTCCGTGCTGATCGCGAATTGATTCGGCCATGCCCCTGCCACCCGTTATCGAGCGTGCGCTTTTACGCCTGGCCGACGCCGCTTTTCAGCGCCGGCCGAACCCGGTTCCGGATCATGGCCGGCTGAGGGCCTGCAAAATCATCTCACACCGGGGAGAGCATGACAATCGCGGAACCATGGAAAACACCCTGGCCGCCTTTGAACGGGCGGCAGACGCCGGTGTCTGGGGCCTGGAGATGGACATCCGCTGGACCCGGGATGCCCAACCGGTGGTTTTCCATGACGCCGACCTCCATCGGCTGCACGGTTGCAGGGAGCCGGTGGCGGCCCTCTCTCTTGATGAGCTCAAAAGCAGGTTCCCGGCCATACCGTCATTGGGGGAAGTGATTGCCCGTTTTGGCAAAAAGCGCCATCTGATGATCGAGATCAAGCAGCAATCGCGGCCCGATGACCATATTCAGGAGCAACGGCTCATGGCGGCGCTGAGGCATCTTGAGCCGGTCAGGGATTTTCATCTGCTGGCCCTGCAACCGGCCACCCTGCGCCATTTTTCCGGGGTGCCGTCTCAAGCGCGGGTGGCGGTCTGCGACGGATGGCCCGGAGGCCACAGCCGGTGGGTGCGGCGCCATCACTGGGGCGGTGTCTGCGGTCACTACCTGCTGATGCCCGGAACCGTGGTGCAAAGCCATCATCTATTGGACCAGCGGGTGGGCACGGGCTATGTGCGCTCGCGCAACTGCCTCTTTCGGGAACTCAACCGGGGCATCGACTGGATATTTTCCAATCACGCGGTGGCGTTGCAGAAAATTCTGGACAATCCCAAGGGGCCGTGAAAAACCGGCCAAAAGACCTTTTGCCAATGGGTCAATGCATCAGGGTTCCGATAAAGCACCAGGAGAAGCTGCCCTCTGCAGTGGTGGCCTCGGCCGATACGGCATAGTCTGAATCAGCGGCCTCATTAAAGGCCTGCACACGATAATGGTAAGTTGTATTGTCCACCAGGCCGATATCGGTGTAGGTGGTTGCATCGGCGTCCACCGTTGCGATCCGGGTATAAGGCTCTTCCGTATCCTGGCGGCGTTCGATTCTAAAACCCGATTCATCGCCGGAATTATCGGTCCAGCTCAAATCGATCTTATCATAGGAATTCTCCACGGCGCTCAGGTCCGAAGGCGCATCCGGCGGCGTTCCGCCGATAAAGGTCCCCATCCCGTAGGCATCACTGATCTGGCCGTCGGCGACCATGGCCACACTCTGATCGACCATATCAATTTTGCTGATGGAATTATCCAGTTGGTTGATCACATAGGCAAAATCGCCGTTTTTCGGACATGCCACGCCCATGGGCTGATCGCCCACCGCATAGGTGCCGTGGACCGTGTGGGTGTCGGCGTCGATCACCGTAACCGTGTCATCCAGGCTGTTGGATACGTAGACATAGCGGCCGTCAGATCCCACCGCCGCGCCCCAGGGGGCATCGCCCGCGCTGATGGTTCTGATCAGGGTATTGTCGCTGGTCTGTATGACGGCCACGGCATCATCATCGGCAAGGGCCGCATAAAGATAGGCGCCGTCCGGGCTCAGGGCCAGGCCCACCGGCCCCGAGCCCACATCGGTGATGGTTTCGACCTCGCTGTCGGTGATCACCGAGATGGAATCGCCCAGGTTGTTGGCCACATAGATTTTGTTTGTGGCTTCGGCCTCATCATAGATCGCCGCCACCCCCCAGGGGCCGTCCCCCACCGCAATGGTATCGGTTACCGCGGCCGTATCGATTCTGATCTCGGACACGGTATCATCGCCATAGTTGGCCACATAGGCATAATCTCCCTGGGACTCGATGGCCACGCCGCGGGGATCGTCTCCCACGGCCCTGTCGAGTTGGGCGCCGGCATCGGAAAAATCGTCGGTGGCGACAATGGTGACGCTGTCCGCATCGGGCCGGGTCACCACCAGCCAATCTCCCCGGGGTGCAACCGCAGCGCCGTAGGGGGCATCGCCGAAAGTCACTGCGGTGACGGCCTCATCGTCCGTGGTTATCCGGGCGACACTGCCATCGCCACTGCTGGGGATATAGGCTTGGGTCTGGGCGTAAACAGATGCAGCGACTGAAAGACCGAGTCCTGCAACAAACGGCAAAATCAGAGCGAAACGCTTCATATGGAACTCCTAATGGTAACGACCATTTTAATAAAAGTTGAACCGTGCTGCATGGCTGGACCACGTGCGGCGTCGGCATTTGCATCACGACGGATTGTCGTTCAACAGACAAACAGGGTCTGTTTATACCATGCGGCTGACTTATTCAATCAGATCCTTCAGGTGAACGAGAGCCTTGTGCACAGCCCCATGCAGGGGCAGGTCTCCGATTCTGGCGGGCGCAAGCCATTTGAACGCCGCAGGTCCGTTCAGGCGCACCCGGCCGGCGCGCCAATGGCACAGGTAAAGATCCATTTGGAGCTTGAAATGGGTGTAACCATGGGCAACCGCGGCCACCCGGCGGTCCACGCAAACGGCCAGATTGACCGTGGATTGCAGATGTTCGATACAGACCCGGGCCGGATCATCATCTTTGATTGCCGGGCCGCCGGGAAATTCCCACAGCCCCCCCAACAACCCCTGCTCCGGCCTTTTGACCAGCAAAACCAGCCCCTTTTTAAGCACCACCCCCGCCACTGTCCGGCG
>JBFFHG010000238.1:0-5912 GCA_041557055.1 Desulfosarcinaceae bacterium | reverse complement strand
GGGTCATGAAGCGGCGCAGCCCCCGCTCTTCCTTGATCAGGGTTAAATCCTGGATCACGATATCCGGCAGGGTGCGCTGATCCACCCGCTCCAGCAGGGTCACCCGGGTGTACTTGCCCAAGTGGACATTATGGGCCGATTGCACGGAGGGGGTCGCCGATCCCAGGATGACCGGGGCATGGTCCATTCGGGCCCGCACCACTGCCAGATCCCGGGCGTTGTAACGCAAGCTGCCTTCCTGTTTGTATGAGTCGTCGTGCTCTTCGTCGACAATGATGAGTCCGGTGCGTTTAAAGGGGGCGAAAATGGCCGAACGGGCCCCTATGGCGATATGGACTTCGCCGGATGCAATCCGCTGCCACTGATCATAGCGTTCGCCGCTGGACAACCCGCTGTGCAACAGGGCGATCCGTTCTCCGAAACGGGCCCGGAAAGCCCGTTCCATTTGCGATATCAGGGCGATTTCAGGGACCAGCACCAACACGGAGAGCTTCCGTTTCAGTGCCTCGGCCGACAAGTGCAGATACACTTCGGTTTTGCCGCTGCCGGTCACACCGGACAGCAGGAAGGTTTGAAATCCTTTTCCAAGGGCGGTGCCTATTTTTTCGACCGCGGCCTGCTGCTCTTCGGTGAGTTCCGGGGGCCGGTCCGGGGTAATGGGGGCTCCCAGGGGGTCGCGATATACGGTTCGCTCTTCGACGGCCACTTGAAAATCTTTGGCCATGGCGCGCACCAGGGTGGCGGCGGTGGGAACCAGGGACTTCAATTCAGAGAGGGATAGCGGGCCGCTGTTTTCGAGGATTTCAATGATTTTCAACCGTTGGGGTGAAAGGCGGGCATCGCGCCGCTCAAAGGGTGTCAGGGAGACGAACCGTTGGGTTTTGGGGCCTACGCGCTGGGTGCTCATGACGGTATGGCGCGTGATCCACCCCTTTTCAAGCCAATGGTTGAGTTTGGAACGCGACAGCCCCTTACCGCCCTCTTTGCGCAACTGACCATAGCGGCAGGGGGTCTGATCCATCAGCCGAAAAACCCGGCAGGTATCCGGGTCAAGCCCCGGCTCGCCCAGCACCTGCCGGCCTGCGTGGGAAAGCTGATAGAGAAACAGTTCTTCAACGGTGAGGCCGCCGGGCAGGGCGGTTTGAATCACTTCGCCGATGGGATGCATATAGTAATCGGCGGTCCACCGGAAAAACGGCACCATGGCACCGGGAAACAGCGGCGCTTCATCAAGCAGATCGGTGATGGACTTGATACTTGCACTCTCGGGCAACTGCCCGGCCGGTCCCAGAACGTAGGCCGTGATTTGCCGGCGTCCAAAGGGCGCCAGCACCCGCATGCCGGCTGCAACCGCCCCTTGAAATCGCCGGGGCACCCGGTAGCTGTAGGTGCCGTAAACCGGCATGGGCACGGCCACATCAATGAGGTCATCCAACGCACTTTCAGCCGCCGGCCGGTTGTTTTCCACTTAACGCGCCGATCGTTCCTCGACAGGCACATAATGGGTCAGATTCGGCCCGGTATAAACCTGACGGGGGCGGCTGATGCGCCATTGGGGATCGTCCATGCTCTCCTTCCACTGGGCGATCCAGCCGGGCAAACGGCCGATGGCGAACATGACCGTAAACATATTGGTGGGGATGCCCATGGCGCGTAAAACAATGCCGCTGTAAAAATCCACGTTGGGATAGAGGTTGTGATCCACAAAATAGGGGTCTTTTATGGCTGCCGCTTCCAGCTCCTTGGCGATATCGAGCAACGGGTCATCCAGTTTGATGGCGCCCAGCAGATCGTCGCACATCTTTTTCATGATTTTTGCCCGCGGATCATAGGTTTTGTAGACCCTGTGCCCAAAGCCCATCAATCTGAACGGATCGTCTTTGGCTTTGGCCCGCTCGATGAATTTGCGGTAATCGCCCCCATCCTCATATATCCGGGTCAGCATTTCGACAACGGCCTGGTTGGCGCCGCCATGCAGCGGCCCCCACAGGGCGGCGATACCGGCGGAAATAGCGGCATACAGGTTGGTGCGGGCACTGCCCACCATGCGTACGGCCGAGGTTGAACAATTCTGCTCGTGGTCGGCATGCAGAATCCAGAAAACCTCCAGGGCCCGCACCACCTCCCGCCTCATGCGGTAAGGTCTCACCGGCGTATCGAACATCATGTTGAGAAAATTCTCACAATAGGCCAGGTCCGGCCGGGGGTAAACCGTGGTATGGCCGCGGGAAATCTTGTACGACATGGCTGCCATGGTGCGAACCTTGGCCAGCAAGCGGGTCACGGTGATGTTGATCTCCTCCTCCTGGGCGTGCAGGGCCGGATAAAAGCTTCGCAGTGCGTTGACCATGGCTGAAAGAATTCCCATGGGGTGGGAGGCCCGGGGAAAATTCTGATAAAAGGCTTTCATATCTTCATGCACCAGGGAGTGGTCGTTGAGCATAACGGAAAATATCCGCAGTTCGTCCGCATTGGGCAAACGGCCGTTGATCAACAGATACGAGGTCTCCTTGAAGGTGGACCGCTGCGCCAGCTCTTCCACAGGAATGCCGCGGTAACGCAAAATCCCCTTCTCTCCATCCATGTATGTGATGCTGCTTTTGCAGGAACCGGTATTGGCATAACCGGGATCCAGGGTAATGAGGCCGCTTTCGGCCCGCAGGCGGGTGATATCAACTGCCCGCTCGCCTTCGGAACCGACAACAATCGGAAGTTTGCATGTTTTTCCATCATAGTGGAGTGTTATGAAATCATCCATGGCTAATCCTTCGATATTTACGGATAGGCCTCCTTTTTGAACCTGTTTGAACCTGTCCGAAAAGGAGGCGGAATCTTGGGGAAGGCAAAAACGAATTGCCGGGATAAGCTGAATGATATACAAAAATCGGGAAAAGAGGTCAAGGTGCAGTTGCTCTCCTTTGGGCAATTACATGTTTTGTTGGATTGCAGGGCAAACAGGCCGGGGAGGCGGGCGTATGGGATTTCGTGAAAATCTTCTCAAGAAGGTCCGGATCAACCAGCTATCCGAGGCTATCCTGGGGTCGCTGGGACCACCGGATAGCGGACGGCGCATGGACCGTGATGCCATGCGGCGGTTGCTGGAGATGGGCGGTTATCACTACCAAAAGGAACGCGATCTGGATCTTTACATTCTGAATGCCGGCGAAATTCTGGCATTGGACAATGAACTTAAAATTTACAACACCACGGCGCAGGAGATCGCCCTGCGTAAAAGCCCGACGGTTAAAGAGATGGTCAGCATCCGCAATGCCATTAAAATTTTGAATGATAAAGATGTGGTGGTCAGCCGCAAAGCCGATACGGTGCTGCGCATTCAAAAAGAGCTCATCGCGGCGCTGGATCTCTCTTTTGTCGCCGCCGATATTGAGTCCCTGGCCAGGGATGGATCGGAGGCCCTCAAAAACGGTTACGCCGAAGGGGTGGTTGAAATTCTCTCCCTTTTTGCGGAGTTGCTCGGTTTTCAGAAAGCGCCCGGAATCTTTCAGATTTCACACCATCATATCTGGGGAAAAGTGGCGCGATCCGGGACGGGAGAGTTGGTTTTCGGACCGTTGGTGATGTTCGGATTGATGCACAACAGCCTGAAAATGATTGAAAAATCCATCGGAAGCCTGGACAGGGAGGGGCTGGCGCATTTTCATCAAGCCGCCAGGGGTGAGAGCCATGGCGACCCGGCCGCCGACAAGGTGTGGCAATCTCTTAAGGCGGCGGTTATGAAAACGGCTTAAAGCAGGACATAAAAACATGCGGGAAAAGATCACCTTTGATTGCCGGGGATTGACGTTAGAGGGCCTTCTGGCGCCCTTGGATTCATTCAAGGCCGCCATCATCACCCATCCGCACCCTCTGTATGGGGGCGATATGAACAACCCTGTGGTGGAGGCCGTTGCAAAGGCTTATGGCCAAAAGGGATGGTCCACGCTGCGGTTCAATTTTCGTGGAACGGGCGCAAGCGACGGCCGCTATGATAATGGAACGGGTGAGCGAAGCGATATTGATGCAGCCATTGCCTATTTACAAACAAAAGGGTTTCAGCAAATCGATCTGGCGGGATACTCCTTTGGCGCCTGGGTCCTGGCGCATTGGACCCAGACAAACAGCAACCATCGCCATGGAATCCGGTTCGTGGCCCCCCCTGTGGCCTTCGTCGATTTTGCGGGAATAGACGCTGTTGAAGGCCTGAAACAGGTGATTGTGGGGAGTCGTGATGATATGGCGCCCCCCGAGCAGGTCGGTTTGCTCATTCGGTCATGGCATCCCGGAGCCAAACTCAATATCATTCAAAATGCCGACCACTTTTTTCGCGATCACTTAGCGGCCTTGCAGCAGATGATCGGCCAGCACATTGTTTAGACCCGGTCATAAAAACATCAAAAATCATCTAAAGTTTTCCCCGCATAGGGCCGATAAAAAAAATGTAGCGTTTTATTTACAGGTATGGGTCCCATGAAAATAACGAACAATATAAATAAAATCAGTAGCATATATCGACAATGGCAACCCATTAACACCTCGGGCGAACCAGCGGCGGATAATGCCAAACCATCGGAGGTCCTGCCCGTTGACCGCGTTACCCTATCTGAACAGGCCTTTCGGGAGGACAGCGGAAAACAGGGTGCTGATAACGGCGTTTCCAATGAAAAAGAGCTGGCGCCGGAGGAGAAACAAGAGGTTAACAACCTCAAAAAACGCGACGCCGAGGTCAAAGCCCATGAACAGGCCCACATGGCTTCAGGGGGCGGCATCGTGCAAGGCGGCGCGAGCTATGAATACCAAACCGGCCCGGATGGCAGGATGTATGCCGTGGGGGGTGAGGTTCAAATCGACTTATCGTCGGAACGCACCCCAGAGGCCACCATCAGCAAAATGCAACAGGTTCGCCGGGCTGCCCTGGCTCCGGCCCAACCCTCGGGAACCGATCGTGCCGTGGCGGCCCAGGCATCCCAGATAGAGGCCCAGGCCCGCATGGAACGGACTCAAGAAAACGAAGAGGCCAAAGATGAAAACAACGGACCGGCCGATTCTCAATCCACCATGTCCGGCCCTGCCGCCCCCACGCCTTATCAGTCTATGCAGGCGGCAAAGGGGGAACGGATCGACCTGACCATTTAGAATCACGGTTTTAACCTTCAACAAGGTATTCCATCGATTCCACTTAATTGATATAGACCCGCCCCACTGGGAAATTAACATTTAAATTCAACTTTCGGGGTTCATGAGCCAAGCGCATTCATGCCCAATTTTATCGGCTGCGGTTGCCGTGACAATTCCACTGGTTATCCTTGACTCGGCAACCAATGCCCCCTAATATAAAGGGGTTCAAACACCCCGGGTCCACGCAATCTTTTTAACCTTTTCATCTTCGATGGCGATCATTAAGCGTTCTGCCATAAATCAGCGTGTATTGAAATGATATTGATATTCTAACACCGTGAAGGTCAATTTCCGGTAAACAGATAGCATCTTATCCATTTTTGGAGGTTCACATGAAGCAAGGATTGCTGAAAAAAGGATTAACCGCAGTTGTCGGCATTTTCATATTGATCGCCCTGGTCTGGTTTGTGGCTGTGGACTGGGTGGTCGAAATAGCCATCGAGTCCCAGGGAACCAAAGCGGTGGGGGCCAGAGTGGATGTGGCCGGAGCTGATCTGTCCCTATGGCCCGCAGGCATCGAGGTGACAGGTCTCGAAGTGACCAATCCGGATAGCCCCATGACCAATGCGTTGGCCGTAAAACGAATATATTCCGACATTGAATTGATGCCGTTGATCAAAAAAAAGGTGATCATCGACAACTTGCGCATGGAGGGCATCAGGCTCAATACACCAAGAAAATCTTCCGGCGCCGTTGCCGCCAAAGGGGTTGCAAAAAATGAAAAGGCAGGGCCCCTG
>JBFFHG010000237.1:0-5921 GCA_041557055.1 Desulfosarcinaceae bacterium | reverse complement strand
GCGGAATCTTCCACCTGGTCGCAGATGGCCACCTTGTAACCGTTTTCAATCAAACGGGCCATGTATGTCTGCGCTGCACGGTAGGGGACGCCGCACATCGGTACCGGAACGGCATCTTTTTTGTTGCGTGACGTCAGTGTAATCTCAAGCACCTTGGAGGCGGTCCGGGCGTCCTCAAAAAACATTTCATAGAAATCGCCCATTCTGTAAAACAGTATGGCGTCCTTGTACTTTTCCTTAATGGACAAGTACTGTTGCAGCATGGGGGTTGTTTTGGCGTTACTCATGTTTTGTGAACGATCTTGCCGGAAGGGTAAAACCCATTTGGCGTGCAGGTATCAATCGGGAAGTTAAGATCATGACCGATGGCTATGCCTGGGAGGTCTTGATCTCTTCCGAGATCCGTGACCCGGCCATGTTTTCAGAACCTTCCTGGATTTCATGGGCAGGGTAAGCTCCCGATTGAAGGGCCGCTATTTCATTCTTCAAGCCGGTAATGGCTGATGTGCGTTCATCAAGGGCGCCTCTCAGCTCTTTGATGGTTTTGTTGGCTCTGTAAATCCCGAATCGGCTCGAAAAGTAGAGAATGAGCATGATAAATACGCCAATGCCGACAAATCCGGCAATAATGGCACCGTTGGTCCACTCGGGCGTCGCCTTTTGATAAAAGCCCAGATCAAGGTGCAGGGAATATTTAGCGGAAAAGAAATCGAGATTCTGGAAAACAAGCAGCGCGAAGAAACCAACGAAAACGAGCCAAAAAACATATTTGAGCTTCTTCATTAAAATTCTCCCTGAAAATCAGTGGATTGGAGTTTAAGTTGCATTAATCTTTACAATTTTCATATCTAAAACTCAACCTTTTTTTCGGTTGTGCATGAAACCGGTTTCCGGGCCGGGGGCTTATCAGATCCCCTGATGGTCAGGACTTCAGCGCTTTCAGTTGTATTCTCCCCCACATACCCATTTTGTCCCCGATGATCAGCACAATGCCGTCCACCCCTTGGATATCGCGCCCCCACCCAATGGCCTGGTCGATATCTTTTGGATTTCGAACCTGGTTGCCGATGGCTGTTGCTGCCGCATCGGCCAGGGAACAGGAAGCGCTCAGGACACAAACGGCATCGGCCAGGCCCTTGCTCAGAGAGTGGCCCACCGACCCTGAGGAGGTGCAGACCGCATAAGGCTCATCTGAAGCATCGATTTGCAGACCGACTTTAAGGCTGAGGGGCGAATTCCCGGCAAATACGGCGACGGTCAGCGGACGACGGCTTTTGATAAAAACATCCCCGCCGTTCTCAATGATAACTTCATCGGTCCTTTTTAGCAGATCCTTTCCCACGTGCCCGGCCAAAGCACCGGCGACCGCCGCCATGGGCCCCACACCGGTTTTTTGCCCGGCCCGGATCATTGCCTGAACTATGGGCGGCGCCAGCCGGTCACCAGGCCACGGCACAAGGGATTGCGCAAACGCGGGGAAACGACGGATATACCCCTCCAGATATCCGCGTTGTTCGATGATCACCCCCTTGAGGTCCTCGGCCGACACACCATCGGCGCAGACGCACAGATCGGTCTCCTGAACCGTGACGCGCATGGGGGTCAGGCGGCTGCGGACCAATTGGCGGTAAGTGCGCGCCGCAACATTTTTAAAATTCACTTTGGGGAGCAATTGAACCATGTACCGTCTCTATACCCTTTGAACAACCGGCCGCATCTCTTCCGGGCATTGATGAAGAAAATAGTGGTCGGTCATGCCGGCGATAAAATCACGGACGATTTCAGCCGGTTTGTGCGACGCCACGTATTCACCGGTCATATCCTTCAGGTATCCGTTGAAGATGGGTGAAAAGCTGTTTCCCTTTTCCAAATCGGCCAGATATTTGCTGAAGAGCCAATCGAATAGGCGTCGAATGGTGTCCGAATATTGTTTGATCAGCGGATTGAGATAGATCCTCTCCAGGTTAAAATCCTTGAGCTGTTTGAGAGCCAGGGACGTCTGGTCGCTGAAAGCGATATGGGATTTTTCACGGCTATGACAAATGATATCGGTCACCAGATTATAGACGATGGTGCCGTTGGTGTTGCCAAGCACCTTTTCCACATCCCCGGGTAAATCCGAACGCTTGATCACATTGAGCCGGATGGCGTCTTCCAGGTCGCGCCCGATATAGGCCACGGTATCGGCCATGCGCACCACGCAGCCCTCCAGGGTCATGGGCATCAGGGCATGGGCGGGCGATGTTTTTTTAGCGGCCATCTCGTCGCAGAGCGTTTGAAAGCTTTTATCGCGCAGGGGTTCCAAAACCTGGTTATGAATCTCACCATCGTGGCACAATATGCCGTCCAGGGTCTGCAGGCACAGATTCCACCCGCGCCCTTTGCGCTCCACCCGGTCAAGAAACTGGATGCTTTGAACATTATGCAGGAAGTGGCCGATACCGGCCTGATGGCAAAGGGCGCTCAAAAACCGCTCGCCGTCGTGACCAAAGGGGGTGTGCCCGATATCGTGTCCCAAAGCGATGGCTTCGATCAAATCCTCGTTGAGTTCCAGAAACCGCCCGATGGTTCGGGCAATTTTGGACACAAGCTGCACATGCAGAACCCGGTGGGTAATGTGATCATTGCGAATCAGATAAAAAACCTGGGTCTTATCGATATAGCGCGTATAGGCCCGGGAATGCAAAATGCGGTCGGCATCCAATGCGTAGGCTTGACGATAGCCCGTTTGCAGTCTGGCTTCGGACACTCTGCGTTTGGCCTGGGCACTGAAAGCGGCCCGGGAGGACAAGATCCGGGCTTCTCTGTCATCCAGCGACTTTCTGAGAATATCCAGTAGATCGGTCACGTTAAATCTCTCCATTTTGAATCAGATCCAGCATCAATTGAAAGTAATCGATTCCGGCCAGCCGAAATCCTTCGCGGCCGTATTTCATGTTACCTTCAAGGACGAAAAAACGCCCTGCGCACTCACAGATATCGAGCCCCACATCATCCCACCGGCATACTTGGGCCGTATGCAATGCCAGATTCAGAGCCTCCGGCGGCACTGGTGCCAATTCAATCCGACCGCCGGCGGAAACATTGTTTCGAAAGTCATTTGGAGCGCCGATACGCCAATAGGCATGACGCACCTTTTTGCCGATCACCACAACGCGCATATCGCGATCAACGGGCAGATACTCCTGTATATACGCCGGCCCTGTATTCTGACAATATCGGGTCAGTTCTTCCGTTGAACGGATGAGCCAGACCCCGCGTCCCATGGCCGAACCTCTGGGCGCTTTGGCAACCAGGGGCAAATCGAAATAATTTAAGATGGCATGCTTTTGTTGTTTACCGTAAAACACCCGGGTACGCGGATGGTTGATGCCGGCCAAATGAAACAGGGCGGTCTGTTTAATCTTATCCTGGGCAAATTGATAGCTGTGATAACTTGGAAAGGTGTTTTTGCCGATGGTATTGAATAATTCGGCATATAACGCTGAAGGATAGTATATTTTGGCGGCCTCTCCAATCAGCGCTCTCTCCTGTTCCTCATAATCCAGAAAATTGGGGCGCACCCCAAGGGTGCGCACCAGCGGGCACGCCTTCAGCCGCCCCTCAAGGGCGATGACCGGCCTCAAATGATTCAAACGGGTCATAAGTCAAGAGATTCAACAATTTTCCCCACAACCCCGGTCATGGCGGCGGCGAATGAAGCGGCCGTTTGATGCAATCCCATGGGCCGACCGTCATCACAGGCCTTGACCACCTGATGATCAAAGGGCAGAGTGCCTAAAAACGGAACCCCCATGGCACTTGCCGTGGCCTGTCCGCCGCCGCTTTTAAAAAGAGCCAGGGGCTTGCCGCAGCATGGGCATTCAAAAGGTCCCATATTTTCAACCAATCCCACAATGGCCATATTGATCACCCGGCAAAAGTTAATGGACTTGCGCACATCCGATAAGGCCACATCCTGAGGGGTTGTGACAATCAGGGCTTTGGCCTCGGCAATGGTCTGGGCCACACTCAAAGGCTCATCACCCGTACCCGGCGGTGCATCGATAACCAGAAAATCAAGGGCCTCCCACGCCACATCGCCCAAGAACTGGCGGATAACACCGGTTTTGGCCGGTCCGCGCCAAATAACGGCCTGATCGGCATCCTGCATCAAAGATTGCATGGAGACCACCTTGAGATTGTCATTGACCCGGTGCGGGATGACGCTCTTTTCCCCTGAAATTTCCAGAAGCCCTTTGACCCCCATGATACCGGCCAAGCTGGGGCCGTGAATATCCACATCCAGCAGCCCGACCTGATATCCTGAATTTGCGAGCTGGATCGCCAAGCCGGCCGACACGCTGGATTTGCCTACGCCGCCCTTACCGCTCATCACGATGAGCTTATGCTTAATCCTGGCCAGTGATGCGGCAATATGTTCATCCTTGAATTTGGATGGGCCGCTCTGTTTGCCGCCACCGCAGTTCGGCCGGCTGTTCTTTTCTTCAGTCATAGTTCGTTGCTCCTTCCATAAAAACTGGGGCAGGACTTAACATTATCATGCGCCAACATCAAGGCAAGGATATGATTCGAACCATCGGTCAATCAGGGCCAAAGTCCTGGCGTAATGGGTTCCGGGCCAATGAATGCGACGGCACTGAATGCATATTTGAAATCGGACATGCCGCTGCCAGATAAAATCCGGAACAGCCCCCTGGATACTCGCTTTGTCCACTTGCCGAAGCGCACGGTTGCACCTCGAACACCTGGATAACGGACGTAAATCACTTCGCCGGACATTAAAATGCCGAAGCACCTGCCGGACCTGATCCAGGGGGGCATCGAACCGGATAAAAAGCCCGCGGGGCGGCGCCAGTTTTTTTATGATCGTTTGGGTGCGTGTCAGCACCGTGCGGTTTTGGGTAAGGGCGATTCGGTTCAAATGGTGAAAATCCGGGACATTTGAATCGTAATGCGTGTCGAAACCCGCCAGGCACAGCCATTTTGCCAGCTTTCCCAGGGTGCTTTCAGCCACAAAGGAGGGCAATTGCAGGCGGTCAAACGAGGGCATATACCATTACTCCCTTTATACCCTGACGTTCCGACGTCAGGGGGTCAGGAGCCGCTCGGAGGAATATCCATTGTAAATGTTGACGGCGGCACATCCGCGTTGGGCCAAAAGCGGTCCATGGTCAATGTCAGCCGTTGCCGGGATTCGGATTCGAAAACCATTTTCAGGGGCAACAGATAGGGCCCGTTGCGATGCCACTGCAACCATCGAATTTCATATTGCATGGCGCCTTGACTGTCAAATGACGTCATGGACAGCGCCCTTGAAGTCGTTCGATCCACCGTAAGCGTCGCCACCGTGCTGTGCCAACGGTTTTTTAAGACAAAGAGATCCGTATCGTCTTCTCTTTTTTTAAGCTGAATAACAGCATCGGCCGGCACGGGAAGGCCGCCGGTCAATATCTGCTGGAGCGCTTCAATTCCAATGGGTATATGAATCACCTGCTCCAGCGCCCTGGGCGATTGGCGCAAATGATAGACTTTTTGGTCAACGCGCAGGAAAATGGTAATGGTCTGCCCGTCTCCGCACAGGGAGATCAAGGGCTGCCCCATCACGTTCAGCCATTCGACCCGCAGTTTGTCAGGCAGAGCAGCCGCCATGGCTATGCGCCCTGAAACCACTTGAGAATCCGTTTCCATCCGAACGCGGGCCAGCCCTTTAAACCGCTCCAGACCGGCATTACCGGCCCGCAACCGTTCCAGTATCTGACGCGCCTGGGGTTGCTCTCCGGGTGGTGGAAAAATATGCGCGCAACCTGAAAAAGAGAGTGCGCTGATTGCCATTAAAATAAGAGCGAAAAATCGTTTTTTGTACAATGTTGACAACCTCTTGCAGGTGCGTTTCGGGCCGTGGCGCGTTATCGGCTTTT
>JBFFHG010000236.1:0-5943 GCA_041557055.1 Desulfosarcinaceae bacterium | reverse complement strand
TGCCCATTTCATCCAGGGCGGACGGTTTGAGATGGGTGCCAAGTTTGGCATTGATGGCCCTGATAAAGGCATCACCGCCCTCGGCAGTGGCAAGCACGGCACTGGCCAAGACGCACAAACCAATGCTGTCCACCACGGTCATAATAATCTGGCTTTTGCGGGAAGCTTCCACTTGCCCTTCTGTTTTGAGAGGGTCCAGTTTACCGCTCATGTATTCGGCGATTAAATTACCGGCGGTATGATCGGCTCCCATGGGGCTGGTGGCGTAGGTCACTGCATTGCCTTGCATGGCGCGCGGATCATAGCCGGAAATACTCTGCCCCTTGACGATGGGAACCCGGTAATGGTTAAAAAATTTACCCACGGCTTCAGGGCCGTTGCCCAGTATTGTGCCAAACTCGGTCCCCTCGGCAATCTCGTGAACCAGTTGGATAGCCGCCCGGCCGTCTCCGAAATTCCGGTATCCGGCATCCATGGCAACAGCAACGCCCACCCCCGTGCTCATGGTATCGATGCCCAGGTCGTCACATAAAAAATCCAACTGAGCAATGGTATCCAAATCGTCAATACCGGTCATACCGCCCATGGACCAAATGGTTTCATATTCCAGAGAGCTGGTGACATATTTTCCGCGGGCATCGACAAATTCGTTGGAGCACTGGATAATGCACTTGGCGCAGCCTTTGTGCCCGGTCCTGCCGCCCCGCTTGGCCATGAGGTCCGCCATATGCTCGCCGCTTATTTTCTCCCAGCCGTCAAAGGTGCCCCGGGTGGCGTTGTACGATGGAAATCCCCCCATGGAGTTCACTGGCGCGACCAGGCTGGCCGTTCCGAATTTGGGCATCACATCCCGACTGAACGGATTGCTGCGAACGGCTTTGGCAAAATCCTGACAGGCACGTTCAAAAGCTTGCGGATCGGCAATGGCGTCGGCCATATCGCCGCGCTGATCCAGAATTATGGCTTTCAGGCCCTTTGAGCCCATTACGGCGCCCAAGCCGCCTCGCCCGGCAGCCCGACAGGGACGACTTTTGGTATCGGTGGATTGGATGGATGCGGCCCGCAACATCTGTTCGCCGGCAGGGCCGATACACATAACGGCATTCTTGGGACCATGGGCTTTGAAAAGCGCCTTTACAAGGGCATAGGTGCGCATGCCTTTATGGGGGCCGGCATCCACCAGGCGGGCGATGCCGGCGCGATCGATGACCAGTGAACTCATCCGGTTCCGCCGGTCTTGCCCCTCGATGATAATGGCTGTAATACCCAGACGGCCCGCGGCGTCACCGAACGTACCGCCGGCATTGCTCTCTTTGATTGTACCGGTCAGAGGGCTTTTGGCGCCCACAGCTATCCGGCTGCTATTGACCAGGCTGGTACCGCCGAGCAGGCCGGGGGCGAATATGAGTTTGTTTTCCGGACCCAGAGGATCACATAGGGGCGGGACCAGTTCGTTGATCAGGGTCGATATAAGACCGCGCCCCCCAAGCCCAATATACTTAGAAGGCACATCCTCGACCCGGACACTTTTTTCGGTCATATCCACTTTGATGAATTTCATTTTGGTGATCCCTCCCGGTTGCAGCCTGATAAAGCGCCATCGATGGCGCAATCATATCATTTTTGACAGACAAATGCGCGCATCCAATGTCAAGGGGTAACATAACCATCATAGGGGGATGAAAAAGGCAAAAAAAAATAAAAACCGGATACCCGCCGGCGACTGGGCCGGCACAACGTTTGGAGGGGTGTCTCATCAGCCTGAAAAAATGAACCTGTTTGTTTTTGCGGGGGCACTGAAGTCCTAAAACCCCATCAGCACCCGGATTGATCATCATAGAGTCCCAATTTGAGAAAAATCAACAAGAGAGGACCTGCCAGCATGAAACAGCCCGCAAGCACGATTCCCATGGAGAAGGTATAGGTCTCGCCCAGATAACCGATGGTCGCGGGAAGAACCCCACCGCCGATCAAAAACGCGAACGGCGGCCCCAACGCATTGGTCACGCTGCGCATGGCGGGGGGCGCGATGCGGGACAACGCTCCAAAAGCGGCCGGGAAAAATGAAGAGAGCACAGCGGGCTGAACAAACAGGACCACCAGAAGGATAGTGCCTTTCACGGTTCCCAGCAATATGGTGAGTATGGCCGCCGCCAGCAGGGTGACCATCATGGTCGGTTTCTGGCCGACCTTGTCGGTTATCCAGCCGGCAACAAACACCATGACGATACCGGAAATCTGTGACATTCCGATAAGGGTATTGGCAAAGGTCAAATCCATTCCGCGCTCATTAACGAAAAACAGCGGCAGCATGGCGTAGATACCTGCATTACCCCCCATGGCCATGGCAAAAAGCGCCACCATGATCCAAAAGGCCGGCTTGCCAAAAATAATCTTGATATTCTGGGGACTGGGAAGTTTTCCGGCAAATTGCCCCCCCTTCCCGCCGAAATTGAAGACCAGAGCGGATAAAAGGGCGATAACCGCCCATATCACGAGCACATAGCGCCAGGAGAACCAGCTTAAAAACAGCGCCGCTATGAGAGGCGCGCTGACAAAACTTAACGGAGGCGCGGACTGATGAACGCTCAACGCCTTGCCCCAATCGGCCTTGCGCACTTCGGCCGTTATGGTGGCAATGGCGGACGGCAGATGGATGCCGGCCGCCAGCCCGATGACGATCAACAGCAATCGAATGACCCAAAGCCGGTGGATAAAGATAAATGGCAGCAAAGCCAGGCCAATGGCCCACGCCGAGACCTTCAAGGTTCCCAGATGATTGATTTTGGATGAAATCAAGCCGGAACACACCGGCGCCAGCATATACCCCAGGGACATCATAAAAAACAGCCCGCCGGCTTGACTGTGACCGATGCCCAGCTCTTGTTCAATGGCCGGCATCAGAGGCGCAAACATCACCCGGGTAACGAATCCGAGGAAAAAGAGCCAAGCCAAAAAAAAGGTAATCCCGACCTTTTCCCGAAAAGGCTCGGGCATGGGGCAATCATCAACGCCGATATCTTGCACGACAACCCTCTCTGGGAAGATTCAAAACCCAGGCCCGGCAAAAGCACCGGGCTTGGGCACACATTTACGGTCAGTACATCAAATTGGGCAGAAACAGGATCAGGTTTGGAAACAGCATCATGATGATGACACCGAATAACACAGCGATCATGAAAGGCAAAATGCCTTTAAAGATGGTTTCCAACTTGATACCGCCGGGCAGCGTTCGGGCCACGCCGTAAACCACGTAGACATTGATCCCCACCGGTGGCGTAATAACCCCCATCTCCGTGACCATGACAATGATGATGCCGAACCAGATCGGATCGTACCCCATCTGTTGAACAAGGGGAAAAAAAATCGGAACGGTAAGCATGACCAACGCCAGGGAGTCCATGAAACACCCCCCTAAAAAATAGACCATCACCACCATGGCAAGGATGATGATGGCGGGCAGGTCAAATCCGCCGATCCATGTCGCAATGTTGAAAGGAATGCGCGTAACGGCCATGAATTTACCGAAAACCACAGCGCCGGCCACCAGCACCATAACCATGCAGGAGGTCCGCAATGTTTCGTAGAGCGCATCCACAAAGCTTTGCCATGTTAGCTGACGCCGTATCAGGGAGACCAGCATCACGCCGAAAACACCGACCGCGGCCGCCTCCGTGGGCGTAAACAAGCCGAAGAACAATCCGCTCATGACCATCATAAAAACCGCCAGCGTTTCACCCAGGTCCAGAACGGATCGCAATCGTTTCTTCCACGACGCGCTCTCCCCTTTGGGCCCCTGCTCCGGTTTCAAGGCGCACCAGATCATAATGGTGACGGCAAACAAAATGGTCACCAATATGGCCGGTACGATACCTGCCACGAAAAGTTTGCCGATGGACTGTTCGGTTAAAACACCATAAATGATCAGCACCACGCTGGGCGGCATGATCATTCCGAGCCCGCCGCCCGAGGCCACCGAACCGGCGGAAAGTTCGTCAGCGTATCCGAATCGCCGCATCTCAGGCATCCCCACCGTGGCCATGGTTGCGGCTGTGGCCGCGCTGGAACCGCATACAGCACCGAAAGCCGTGCAGGCCGAGACGGTCGCAATGGCCAGCCCCCCGCGGATGGCCCCCAGGAACTTATAGGCCGCATCGTACAGACGGCGACTGATACCGCTGCTGAAAGCCAACTGTCCCATCAGGATAAAAAGCGGGATGGTGGTCAGATCGTAGTTGGAAAAGACCTCGTAAAAATCCTTGGCGAGCAGATTGAGGGCCCCGTTCACAGACACCACAGCGCTGAAACCCAGGAATCCGATGAGCGCCATAACATAAGCCACCGGCATCCGGGTCAAAAACACCAGAATCATAATAACAATACCGATAATACCGATCAGGGTAGGATTCATTTTGTCCTTATCGTCTTAAAATTCTCGATAATGTCTTTGAGGATAAAAACCGAAAACACCACAAAACTGCAAGCCACCATGAAAATGACCAAGTATTCGGGCAGCTCCAGATTCATGGATACTTCACCTGACGCTCTAAATTTCCAGCTATACTCGTACATCTGCCAGCCCACCAGGACGAACAGCCCCAAGCTCAAAAAAGAGGTGCACAAATCAATAAAAGCGCGCACTCTTCTGGAAAACTTGGTAACCACAATCTCCACGCCGATATGACCTTTGACCGCATGGGTCACCGGCAGGGCCATGGCCACGGCAAAGGTGCCTAAAAAACTCATAATTTCCACAGATCCGAAAACAGGGTGGCGCAGAAAGCGGCCCACCACGTCGACACATGTCAAGAGGGTCATAATGACCAGACATGCCGCTCCGATAATTTTCATTTTATCCGAAATAAATTGAAAAACCTTCCAGAACCCATTCATAGATCGATCCGTTCCCACAATTGTTTTCCAAAGAGAGATAAACCGGGACCGGCCCAGATCTGCCGATCCCGACGGTTCTGTGCAACAGTCTACTTTTCGTATTTTTTCAACAGCTCTTTGATGGTTTTGATAACGGATTTACCGTCCAACCCTTTTTCATCCAGTTGTTTGCCATAGGCATTGATCAACGGCTCAACAGCCTTGGCCCATCGTCCGCTCTCCTTGGCATCCAATCCAATGATCTGATTGCCCTGCTGCAGAAAAAAACGGATGCCGTCCATATCGCTGTTGTCCCAGGCCTCACCGTGTTTGGGCGCCCATTGGGCATTGATCTCTGCAATAATTTTCCGGTCGTTGGGAGCAATGGAATTCCATTTGTCTTTGTTCATGACGATGAAAAAAGTGGTGGTATAGGCCGAAGCGTAAGCCGCCGTGGCATAATCGACCACCTCGCCCAGCTTCCAACCCTTGTTGGCTTCGAATGGATAGGCGCTGCCGTCCACGACCCCTTTTTGCAGGCTCTGATAGGAATCCGGCATGGGCATGGGAACCGGCGTGCCGCCCAAAGCCTCGACCACTTCGGCGCTGGTCCCGGTGGAGCGGATCTTCAAACCCTTTAAATCCGATAGCTTGTGTATGGCCTTGCCCCGGGTATGGATCATGCCCGGCCCATGGGCATGGATATACAGCACCTTGGTGTCATCAAACTCCTTGGGCTTGAGTTGATGGTACAGATCGTTCACCACTGCGGTGGCCACCGTACCGGAGGGATAGCCAAAAGGCAGATCAACGGCCGAAATTACCGGAAAACGCCCGCGGGTGTAGGCCAGAGCCGAGGTCCCGATGTCGGCGATGCCGTCCATGACGCTTTCATAGGTCTGTTTGGCTTTGGTCAAGGTCTGACCGGCAAAATATTGCACCTTCACACGGCCCTCGGTGCGTGTTTCAACCTCTTTGCACCATGCCTCTGAGAGCTGACTTTGGATATGCGTGGGCGGGAAAAAATTGCTATAGGTCAACTGGATCTCTTTTGCCACCGAGGCATTCGGG
>JBFFHG010000235.1:0-5986 GCA_041557055.1 Desulfosarcinaceae bacterium | reverse complement strand
GAGATCTCCCGCCAAGGCTCAAACAAATGATCTCCGGTCTCACTCGCTGTGAATATTCTTACGGGGCTGGGGCAGGATGATATTCACTTGCGTCCAACGCCCCGGCTCGCTCTCAATGAAAACTGTGCCCGCATGAAGCCGAACGATTTCCTTTACAATAGATAGGCCCAATCCGGCGCCGCCATATTTTACAGACCGGGATTTTTCTACCCGGTAGAATTGGTCGAACACCTTTTGAAGATCCTCTTTTGAGATACCGGGTCCGGTATTGTACAGTGAAAGGTGGATACTATCGCTATTTTCAGAAATTGACAATCGTATCTGGCCCCCTTCCACATTGTATTTGATTGCATTGTCGAAGATATTGATGAACAGCCTTCGAAGCTTGTCTCTATCGCCATGGATTTCCAGTTGTAAAGGCATTTCGGTCTCCATTCGGATTTTTGATATCTCCATGAGGGGAAGGAAATCCGCCAGTACCGAATGCCCCAAATCTGTTATATCGAAAGGCTCCGGCTTCAGTGACGCCTTAATTTCCAATATCGACAGTTCGAGCAGGGTTTTTACCAGCCTGTCCATGCGCAAGACATTGTGCCCCTGAGCCTCCAACTGATGCTGAAGTGTTGACGGTAAATTCCGGTTCTGGATCGCTTCGTCGAAAAAGAGCCTCAGCATGGCGATGGGGCTCTTGAGCTCGTGGGAGGCGTCGGCCAGAAACTGCTTTTGCCGGGCAAAAGAGAATTGCAGCCGATCGAACATTTGATTCAGGCGCGTGGCGAGTTCATAAATCTCGTCATGACTGTGGCTCAGAGGGATTCTTTTCTGCAGTGTGTTTTCGTTTATTTCGCGGGCGAGCCGATTGATGACGGCGATGGGTTTGACAATTCTGCCGGCCAGCACGTAACTCAATCCGATCAAAATCACCGTGGAGACAGCCAAGCCGATGCCGATCGCAACAAAGAGTTCGGAAGCCTCTTCATCCAAGTCTTCCATTGGCTTGGCGATCTGGATAAGGTAAGGTTTGCCCTTGATGTTTTTCGAAAACACCCGGACGTGGAACGAGATTTGGCCTTTATCTCCTTGGTGGAGGCCCGGCTGTTTCGTTGGGATGTGCTCGTTGACCACATAGGTGTTTCCCCCTCTGTCCTTGTAAAGCGGGATATCCACAACTCCGGCCAGATCGGATTGGTAAACCGGTCGCAGATCCTGATCGTAAACCCTGACCCAGTAACGCTCTGAAGAAATTCATGGTATATAAACCGGTTCCCCCCTCCACAGCGGCCTCACCCCGGCCAGTTGCTTGGCTATCGCATCGGCGGTCCCTTCTATCTGCGAATCAATAATTTCAAAGGGTTGCTCTTGCATTTCCCAGAAGACCACAAAAGAAAAGACCAGACTGGTCATAAGACCGGCACCCGCCACCCAAGCGGTAATCTTGTGCCGGATTTTCATCGATCATCTTCCTTTTCCTTTATAATATAGCCGACACCCCGGACTGTGTGTATGATCGTACCTTGATTATCGCCAATTTTGCGGCGCAGGTTTTTGATATGCACATCAATGTAGTTGGACATGGTAAATGGGTCGAAATCCTCGCCCCAAACATGTTCAGCCAGGTTGAATCGCGATACAGCCCTGTTTTTATTATACAAAAGAAATTCGAGAATGGCAAACTCCTTGGGTGTTAACTGCACTATGTCCCCGCCGGCTTTGACTTCGCGGGATATGGTGTCAAGTTCAATCAGGGCGGACGGCAGGCGGACGGCAAAGTTGTTTTCCCCGAAAAGCAGAATGGCGCCGGCATTTATCCAATAACCCAAGGGGGGTTTTTCAAAGTAACGCAAACCGTTTAAATGGGGCGCTACCCAGTCTCCGCTGGTTATCATCTCGCGCGGGATTTCAGCGTAGCGTGTTTCATCCGGAACCAGAAGGTCTCTGGTGCCAAGGGGCAGCAGATAAAGAAACAAAAAGATGGCCGCAAGCAAAATGGCATTTTGTTTTATTTTGTGCATTGCGCAAAGTTGCCTTTGTTCAACCCCCGGCTGCGGAGATTTCATGATTATGTCGGGCATTGTCCTGGCAGACGCCCCATCCCTCTCTGCCAGCCACCTGGGTTTTGCGGATTCGTGACATAGCGATCTCTCGGGTGGATATTGGCATCTCTCCCAGGGGCTTAAAAACGATACCTTGCTTGCGGGATTTGTCCAAAAAGTCCTCAAGCAGGGGTAGACAATGGATTCCTTCCGCTTCGGCATGGATGGCCAATACATTGAGCCTATCCGATCGAATGGTTTGGAGCAGGTGTTCGTTGTATGTCTGGGCTGTGCATGCCCGACCGATGAGTTCATCATAGGACGGCAGGGTCGTAGGTACCTGGATGTGGCTGAACCGATGGTCGTCTATTATCGGCCGGAAGAGCGAATCGCCCCGGCAGTCGGATAAGTAACGAAACGGAAAACGATCAAGGGCCCGGAGAGCGTCGGCAGTGACCCGCCAGGCAGGTGCGGCTGCACAATCCGGGGCTCGTCCCAGGATGTCGGTCAGCAACGCATATCCTCTTTGTATAACATTAAATACGGCGCTTTGAGGCATCCGGTCGATATGCGTTTGCCATTGATGATGATCCCAGGCATGCAATCCGGTTTCATGACCTGCTTCGGCAGCCGCCCGGATGGGCCCGGGACACTGCTTGCCGATAATCGGGCCGGGGTACAGCGTGCCGCGCAGAAGTATATCCCATCCGTACAGGCGTGCCGCCCGGGTTCTGATCATCTTGATCAGGAATGCCGGCCGTGCAAGCCGCCAAAGATGACGGCCCATATTGTCCGGTCCAACCGAAAAGAAGAAGGTGGCTCGGATTTGACGGCTCGCCAGAAGATCAATCAGGTTGGGAACGCCTATGCGGGTGCCGCGCAGGGTATCGATATCGATGCGCAGGCCGACGGTGATCATGCTATGCGCTCCGTCTTGGATTGTGGCTGACCATATCTTCAAGGAAAAAGTCCAGCGTCTGCTCCACAGAGTGCTCAAACGGGACGCGTGGTTCCCATCCGAGAAGATTTCGGGCTTGGCGAATGGATGGCCGCCGGTGTTCAACATCCTGGTATCCCGACCCGTAAAAGGCCCTGGCCTCGATGTGCTGGATGCCAGCTTGGGGGGGGAAGTGATCCCGGAGCGGATGACCCGAAAATTTTTCCATCAAGATGTCGGCGAGCGCTTGCATGCTGAACTCATTGTCCGGATTCCCAATATTGAAGATGCGGTTGTTGCAGCAATCGTTCCTGTTTTCAATAATCCTGAAAAGACACTCGATTCCGTCTTGCACATCAGTGAAGCACCGTTTCTGGCGGCCGCCGTCCACAAGACGGATGGGCGCACCCTCCACCAGGTTCGAGATGAACTGGGTGATCACCCGAGAGCTTCCGATTCGGGCCGATTCCAGAGAGTCGAGTCTCGGGCCGATCCAGTTGAAGGGCCGAAACAGGCTGAATTGAAGGCCTTTCTGGGCGCCATAGGCCCATATCACGCGATCGAGCATCTGTTTGCTGCAAGAGTAGATCCAGCGCTGTTTGTGGATAGGGCCTAAAACAAAATTGGAATGCTGCTCGTCGAACTCGGGATCGAGGCACATGCCGTAAACCTCCGAGGTAGACGGAAAAATCAGGCGTTTGCCGTATTTCAAGCAATAGCGCACGATGCGCAGGTTCTCTTCGAAATCGAGTTCAAATACGCGTAAAGGGTTGCGGACATACTCAATGGGCGTTGCAATGGCGACCAGCGGCAGGATAATGTCACATTTGCGGACATGATATTCGATCCACTCATGCATGATGGCAATATCGCCCTCCTTGAAATTGAAGTCCGGATGCCCCACCAGCCGCTTGACCGTGTTTGAACACAGATCCATTCCATGCACGGTGTAGCGGCCGTTTTCCAGCAAGCGTTCACTCAGGTGATTGCCGATAAAACCGTTGACGCCAAGAATAAGCACATGTTTTTTGCGCCGCTGTCCCCTCAGCGTTTCGAACCGGCCATTGAATCGCATCCCGATTGCCAGATTGAGTTCCCGTGCAATCTGTCCGCCGCTCATGTAAACGCCGTTTTCAATCTGTCCGAACCGCACTTCCAAGGTTCCCTCACCACAGGCGATAATCAATGGGGCGGTGGAGAGAACCGTACCTGGCCGGGTGGCTGTGGACGCTTCCGTTTCTGGCCGGTCGACTTGCCAAAAGATGCATTTGCGGTTGCCGATAAAAGAAAAAGCGCCCGGATAGGGCCGGGTGACAGCTCTCACAAGGTTGCGGATGCCCGCGGCATCCTGCTGCCAGTTGATTTCACCATCCTGCGCGCTACGCCCGCTGAAATAGCTGGCCGACGACTTTTCCTGGGGTATCGGCTCGATACGTTTTTCCCGAATCTTAGGAATAAGATCGGTCAGCAATTCGGTCGCAGCGGTTGCAAGTTTGGCATGCAGGCTCAAGGCCGTGTCATGATCCTCAATGGGCACGGGCCTGCGCCCCAAGATATCGCCGTCATCCGGCCGGGGCGACATGTAGTGCAGTGTGACGCCGGTCTCTTTTTCACCATGAACAAACACCCAGTTCACCGGGCAACGGCCCCGATAGCGCGGCAGGAGCGAACCATGCAGGTTAAGCGCGCCGGACGGCGGCAGATTCAGGATCGCTTTGCCAACCATTTTTCGGTAATAAAAAGAGAAAATGATCTCCGGGGCCATTCCTTTAATGCGTTCCACCCACATGGGGTGATTGATATCGTCCGGCGCATAAACCGGGATATGGTTGGCGGCCGCCAGCTCGGGCACCGATTCGAACCAAATGTTTTCATCCGGATCATCGTGGTGGGTGAACACCGCCAGGATATCGAATCCCTGGGATAATAGCGCTTTTATGCCGGTGCATCCGATCGTGTGGTAAGCAAGAATAACGGCTTTCATGAGGTTCTCCTGAATTATTGGGCATACCGCTGGTTAATGATTCTTATTTCGGGTTGCCCAGGTGCATTTTCCCGCCGCCCTGCGGGGGGGCTGGCGTTACGAATTTCCCGAATGAAAAATCGCGGCCTGGAACGGACATCGTGATAGATGCGGCCGATATACTCGCCCAGCAGACCGAGGCTGAAAAATTGGGTCCCGATAAAGACAAAAAGCACGGCAAAAAGTGTGAAGACGCCTTCAGCAGCCCAGGCCGCACCGTAGGCAAAGCGCAACACGATGAGCAGGAGGGCCGCAGGCGATGCCGCTGGCCGCAATCAGTGCGCCCAGGAACGAGAGCAGGCGCAGGGGAAAGGTGGACATGGATGTGATCAGGCCAAAATGGAGCGAAATCAATTTCCCTATGCTGTATTTGGATGTCCCCTTATCGCGCGGTGCGTGGCTCACCTGGATTTCGGTGGTGCTTCCGGCAAAACTGTTGGCCAGGATGGGGATAAAAGTGGAAGATTCCCGGCACTGAAGCATGGCATCGACCACCGGACGCCGATAAGCCCTGAGCATGCAACCATAGTCATGCATCATCACTCCGCTGGCCCGCCGGACCATCCGGTTGACCAGGACTGATGCATATCGGCGAAAGAAGCTATCCTGACGGTTTTTTCGCACTGTGCCCACCACATCGAAGCCGCGGTCCATCTCACGCACCAGGTTGGGGATCTCCTCAGGCGGGTTCTGCAGATCGGCATCCAAGGTGATCATCACTTCGCCCCGGCTTTGATCCAGACCGGCAAGTATGGCGGCGTGCTGGCCGTAGTTTCTATTTAATATTACGGCGATTACCTCGGGGTAATGTCCGGCGGCCTGGCAGAGGATGTCGTTCGAACCGTCTTGGCTGCCGTCATCAACCAGTATGACCTCAAAGGGCCGTCGTGTCTGTCTGCACGCCCGCAGGCAGCGTTCAATGAATTCCGGCAGCGCATCTTTTTCGTTGAAGACCGGGATGATCACGGAAAGTGTCGGTCCATTCATGCGAGT
>JBFFHG010000234.1:0-6003 GCA_041557055.1 Desulfosarcinaceae bacterium | reverse complement strand
TGATTTATTCAAAAACGAGCATGGTGGCGGTCTGATTGATATGCCCGATGAACTCTTCGCCATAGGTGCTGAAACCGATTGTGGGTATGTCTGCAAAAACATTGGCATACGCTTCGGTCATCCCGTTTTTTTCCAACTCCAACGTCCGCAGGATACAATTGAAATTGATGATGCCGGAGATACGCCTCAACTCCGCCAGTTTCTCTTTCACCGAAGCCCGGGTATCCTCGACGATATCAGAGGATTCCAGCAGGGTCATCTCCATCCCTTCCATAACATTGCAATAAAAATGCATTCCATCGGCTTCGATTCGCTGGGGGCTGCGGACATAGGGGTCGTTTTCTATACTCAGGCCGACGGGATTGGACATAAAATATTGATCAACTTGATCGGCGGTCGTCCCTATGGCCTCGGCATAGGCTGCAGCCGCCGGTTTATGATTGAATTCGATCACTTTTCTTTCCGAGAGCTTTACCTTGGTCGCCACCAGCTTGGCCTGGCAAGGCTTGAAGCTCTGGGTTTTAATAAATCCGAATCGCACCCCGGGTTTCAACAATGCGAGCAATGCGGCATCGGTAAATACTTTGCCGTTGGCATAAACCCAGGTTTGGGCAAATTTGAGATCATCGCCGGCCGATCCTCCGATAAAAAAAAGATTACTGAGTTCTCCAATACGATCCATTAATTTTTCTTCAGCGCCTCTGAGTCCGTCCACCAGAATGATACCCACATATTCATCCACCCCCATACCGAATGGATCTGCATTGAAATAATTTGCGAAACCCGCAAAGGCTTTGTCCACTTGGTTTTCGTTCTGGATATGAGGAACAATCTGTAAATTGAGGTCCTGCAGGACGGTGGCGTTGAGCCCCATGGCCACAATGGCGTTTTTGAGCATTTTGCCGCTGACAATCTCCCCGGCCGTGGAACACCCGAATGTATCGGCTTGGGGAAACGCCTTATGCATGGATTGACTGATCGTTTCTGGATTGTATTGGGACGAGGCGAAAAAAATGACGGCACGAGGATTAAAACCGGCCATTTGAGATTGAATTTGATTTACCGCTTCCTCTGGATTTGACTCGTTACTATAGGCTGTGATGATATTCATTATTTCTCCTTGCTTGAAGCACTGGTCCGATCTTCTTATCATCTGCGATGGGAAAAACTCATAGCATCTGTTCGATCTGATCGCCGACACGGGCTTGTGTCGATGAGATTTGGACACCAAGTTTTCCGGCCAACTCCATCAGCCTTTTCACAAGGTTCGGATCATCGGGTGTATCCAGAGAGTAGATGTCCGGGTTAATTCCTTTGAGAATCAGTTTTGTCTTGATCACCTTTGCCATCATGGGATCTCCGCCGGAGCGCTGCGTGATAATGCTGTCGAGAATCAGTTTTGTTTTACCCATGGTGCGTTC
Organism: Desulfosarcinaceae bacterium; assembly: GCA_041557055.1. Taxonomy (GTDB): domain Bacteria; phylum Desulfobacterota; class Desulfobacteria; order Desulfobacterales; family Desulfosarcinaceae; genus JARRKU01. Next base: position 4,582 of record JBFFHG010000234.1, on the reverse strand, counting down.
AGATCTGGTCTGAACCTGAAGCCCGTATGAACGGGCCAATTCCAGCAATTTTCTCAATAACACCGGATCATCCGGGGTGTCGGGGGTGAGATTGTCCGGGTTGATGCCTTTTAAAGCGATTTTTATTTTGATGGCTTTTGCAATGGCGCCGACCCCTCGCGAACGCTTTAGAATAATGGCATCTATAAGTTTTTTGGCGCGGCCCCTGGATATTTCGGCAGCCATGGCGGGTTCAACCAAACCTTGATCATATAGCGCTTTTATCTTTGCCGCAAGTTCATCCGGGTTGAAAGCATCCTGGGCGGCAATGGTCTGCACCGATCTTCTGCCGTCAATGGCAAAAAGGAGATTGAAGGTTTTGATGTCGTCTGCATAATCGGACAGATTGACGCGCGCAGACCGTTTGAAAACCATTTTAGCGATTTGTTCCAGAGGAATTGTCATAGGCCACCTCTTTTGTGTTATTAACCCGAACATTGCAAAAGTCGGAGGACTCCAGAACCTATATCAAGCCTGAAGCGCCAAATCGTTTGGGGCCATCGGTAAAAAGTAGGCTTCCATAAAATTGACCTGAAAATCTCCCATATTGTAAAGCTCATACGGACCGTGATGTTCTTCAGAATAGCAATCGTTAATCACCATCACGCGCGCTCCTTTGCGGGAGCGAATAAAAAAGGCCGGTTCATTTTATGCACTGCCTTCATAAATGAATCAAATGCAAAATCAATACCAACGTATTGTAATGATGGATATAACAATACGCATGGCGGGCGCCGCCTGAATACAATCATCCAATATAAATTTAACATCACGGTAATACTGAAACTATTCACAGTATAAATTGGATTCCAGATTCAATTGGGCCGTTACCGATCCTATCTTTCCCGGCCATATGGGAAACATTTTAAATCCAACCTGTTCCAAAATGGTTCCTAATGCCGCACACCCCAAACGCTTGTTGATGTAACCAATAGAATTAAAACCAATTTTGGCACTTCAAGCAATTGGGGCGGCCTGGGGCTAAAATGGTCGCACCGACAGTGGGTGTCCATCGATTACCACGTGTGAACATCAGGCGGCAATTACTGCGCCGGCAAATAACCTACAAGCCATCTCAAAAAAATCTTTTGGTCAAGATCGAGTCGGGAATTACAACATTGATGTTGATTTTTTAATGCATATATGGTTATATTGCCATATACAAAAAGAAAAAAATGGGCCCCGATGATAAATCAATCCGATAATCCGGATACGCTCGGCAAAAAATTCCAGGAGTATATCCGGAAGATAAAAGAGGACAAAGAGCTTTACAAGCTCAAAGCCCAAGTGGCCAAAGCCCTGGCCCATGAAAGCCGCCTGATGATCATCGACGCCCTCAATGAAAAGGATATGTGCGTCAGCGAATTGACCGAAATGGTGGGAGTTGACCAATCCACGGTCTCCAAACACCTGTCCGTGCTCAAGCATGCCGGCATCATCGTGGATCGTAAAGAGGGCTCCAACAAGGTCTATTATCACCTGCGAATGGCCATGATCCGTCAATTTTCCGATTTGGCGATGGGGTTGATTCAAAGCAACATTCCAAGAGCCGGATTTCATGCAGCCCGCCAGGCTGAAGCGCACTCTAAGAGGCAACCGTAACATCGATGATAAAAGCAATAATCGCCGACAACGAAGAATGCGCCATGGGGCGAATGGAATCCATGCTATCGGATATCTGGCCCGATCTGGTGGTATGCGGCAAAGCCGAAAGTGGTCCGGAAGCCTTGCATATGATTAAACAGCATGCCCCCCAACTCGCCTTCATGGAGGTCCGCCTGCCCGGTATCTGTGGCATGCAGGTGGCCAGAATGATTCCCGAGTCCTGCCAGGTCGTCTTCACGACAAGCAATGGGCGCTATGCTGTCAACGCTTTTGACGGCGGGGTCTTGGACTACCTGCTCAAACCGGTAAGCCGCGAGCGGCTGCAAAAAGCCATTCGCCGAGCCAAGCGGCAACTTGCCTTTTCTCTCAACACGCCGCCGCCGGGAGATGGCTCACCAGCAGAACAAGGGCGTAACGGCCGGACCCCGGAAAACATGAATTGTCTGCAATGGATCTGCACCCAAAACGGCCGCCGTTCAAGGCTCATCCCCGTGGGCCAGGTATGTTATTTCAAGGCCGATCATAAGTATACTGCGGTCATCACCCGTGAGGATGAAAACCTGATCAATAAATCCATCAAATGTCTGGCCGATGAATTGGCGTCTGACCGGTTTTGGCGCATTCACCGCGCGACCATCGTCAATGTCAACCAAATCCAAGATGTAAGCCGATCCAGGACCGGTCGGGGGGCCCTCCGATTGAAGGATCGCCCCGAGATCCTCACCGTCAGCCGCCCCTACCTGCACTTGTTTAAACAGATGTAGCGTCTTGGGGGTTGCGCGAAAGCAGTTGCGTGTGTTCTTTTTCCGGAACACGGTCGCGAAAGTTGAGGATTGCCCCCCTTGCCCAACACAGAATTTGGGCCCGAAGAGAGGTTTTGAAACCACGCCTAAACAACGTCCGCATCTTCCGTCCCCTTTCATCCCCTTGTTATTCCATTTCATCTTTTTCAGTTTGAAATCTCCGTTGGATCGTTCCATTATTTGACCAAATGCGTTGGCGCCGTGATTATTGGAGTAAAAGAAAAAAGGGGGAAACCATGCGCAACCTGTTGATCGACGAAAGGGACCAGAAATTTGTTCTCCATGAAATGCTGAATATTGAAGCGCTTGGTGAGACCGATCTGTACGGCCATCTCTCCAGGCAGGTGGTCGATGCATCTTTGCAGGCGGCCCTGAGACTGGCAGTGAAGGAATCTTACCCGATTATGGCTGAAGCGGACCGCGAGGGGTGCCGGCTTGAAAACGGCAGCGTACAGGTGCCCCGGTGTTACCACCGGTTGAAAAAGCACTTTGATCAAGGGGAGTTGGCCTCGGCTTACCTTCCCCGGGAGATCGGGGGGCACGGCTTTCCAATGTCCCTCTGGGCCGCCTTGTGCGAGGATTTCACTCACAATCTCTCATTCCTGTGGACCTGGGCCTCGCCTTTTTCGGCCACCCAGGTTATCGCCCTGGCCGGCTCCAAAGAACAGAAAGAAAAGTATTTACCCAACCTGGTCTCCGGCAAATGGGGCTCAGCGCTTTCGGTCAATGAGGAGGAATCAGGGTCCGATTTTACAATGCAGACGGCTGCCGCCGAAAAACAACCGGATGGGTCATACCGGATCAAAGGCAACAAAAGCCATGTTACCGGCGGTGATTCCGATCTGTTCGAAAACATCATCCACGTGGTCATTGCCCGCGTCGAGGGAGATCCGACCGCCGCGCTTTCAACGTTTATTGTTCCCAAGCATCTCGTCAATGCAGACGGGTCCATGGGGCCGAGGAACGACTATGCCGTCGTGGGGCTTGAGCGTAAACTGGGACTCAAAGGCAACCCGACCTGTTCCATAAACTTCGGAGAAAACGGTAACTGCCACGGGGAGCTTATTGGAGAAAGGGGGCAGGCCATACCGGCGGTATTTCAACTCTTGAAATTCGGCTATGGGGCCAACGGCACCATTGCCACAGGCATTGCCAGCGCGGCATATCTGCACGCCCTGGATTATGCGCAAAAACGCGTTCAGGGGGCTCATATTGCGGAAGCTCAGAACCCCGATGCAAAACCCGTGGCGATCATCGCCCACCCGGATGTCAGACGCATGCTGCTCTGGATGAAGTCGCATGTGGAGGGCATGCGGGCCCTGGTATACTACAGTTGGCTCTGCATGGACAAGGCATTCTCGCTGCCGGAGCCGGCCGAAAGGGAAAAATGGGCCGGACTGATGGATCTGCTTCTGCCCATTTCCAGGCTCTACCCGGCCGACAGGGGATTCAAGGTGACGGAAACGGCAATCCAGGTGCACGGCCGGAATGGATATTTCAGCGACCACCCGGTCCAACAGTTCTTGCGCGATATTAAACCCACCTCCATTTGGGAGGCTTGCGCCGGGGTTCACGCCCTGCTTTATGTGGCCCAGACCATGGGACAGAACGAGGGCCGGGATTACATCAATCTCATCACGGAAATGCACCGCACCATTGAAGCGTACAAGGAGCTGTCGGACCTCCGGGATCTGGCTCAAGACCTGCAACGCCGGGTGAACCTTCTGGGCGAAATGGGCATCTATTTCGCCAATTGCGCCAAGGAGGGCAAAGCAATCCTGCCCATATCCAATGCCACGCCGTTTGTACAATTGATGGGCGATATCTGCATAGGATGGATGCTTTTCTGGCAGGCCGGCATCGCCGCCAAACGCCTGAGCGAAATATTTGCGCATAACCATATCGATCCCGGGGATGCCGCCGCAAGAAACCAATTTCTGGGTCAAAACAAGGAAGCCGCCTTCTATGACGGCAAGCTGCACAGCGCCAGATACTTCATCAAAAACGTTCTTCCCGGCGTAGACGGTGTCGCAACCGCCTTGAAAAATGAAGACCTTTCAATCATGACGATTCATGATTCCGCTTTCTAACGGAAGTCCGGGGTCCAAGGGTTCGCGCAAAATTTTTGCGCGAAC
>JBFFHG010000233.1:0-6009 GCA_041557055.1 Desulfosarcinaceae bacterium | reverse complement strand
AGGCTCTCGTAATAGAGCTCGGAGACCGGGTCCTTGCTCTTGTAGCCGGGATCGCTGAACTGGTTGATGTAGTTGATGACGCCGCTGTTGAGCCCGCCGGCAGCGCCATCCGGATTGTAGACCAGCAAACCGTCGGTGCCCCATTCCTTGTTGGGGTTGGCCTCGTTGCCACCGCCGGTTTTGGGACGCGTCGGACCGACGTATTTCATCTTCGATCTGAGCACGCCGCCGTGACGATCGGGACTGGTGTCGAAGGTGTAGCTGGTGACGGCGAAGCGTCGGGTGTTGGCGTTTCTATGGATCAGCCCCTCGGGCTTGAAGTAGCTGCCGCCCCCGTAAGCGACACAGTTCGCCTCGATGCCTTCGCTGGAGTTGCACACCACCACCTGCACGTCGTAGGGGCCATACTTAGGGGTGGTGCCCTTCGCATTCGAGCGGGTGGTGCCGAACTGCACGCCGAAATCCGTGTTGTAAATGAATAGGGTGGAGTCGCCAAACGGTGTCACCTTGGAGGGCGACACGTTGTAACTCGAGTCTAAGACCTTGATGGGAAACCAGCTGTTGCTGTCGTGCTTGCGCGCCCGACGGATAACGGTCTCCGACGTGGTATCGACGACGCGATTACCGCCGGTCATCGGCAGGATGAACTCGTCGATGGCGGTCATGGTCGCCCAGTTCAGAAAATTGCCGCTCCACTTGCCGCTGGTGGAGTGATCGGCGTTGGTGGCGCCCGACGGCACAAAGATCCCCCCCGAGTAAACATAGGCCTTGTCGGGATCAAAAATTCCCAGGTACTCTTCATCCGGAAGATAGCAGCGCCCCACGATTCCGCCGTCATTGACCCGGCCGGAACAATCGCAGGCGTCGGAGGTGTCACCATCGTTGTTGGCGTCGTTGGGCTGGTCGTTATAAGCCGCTCCCTGCATGGGCGTTTCAATGGAGAGATCGAGAAGCACGTTGGGGTCGGCGCCTCTGCTGGCGAACGGGGGCACCGCAGTGTAGTCCGCCATTTCAGCGGACAACGGGGAAACCAGGAAAACGGCTGTCGAAATAACCAGGAAAAGATATTTAAAGTTGCAAGTTTTCATATCGATCTGCCCTTTTTATTGTTGGAGATCCAAAACCTCGATGGTGCGCACCATCCCGTTTTGAAGGGTTACCCTGGCCAGATCCACGTAACCGATCTTGACGAGGGTGATATAATCGAACTTGTACGGCTTGGTGGGCACCACCATCCAGCACTCGGTCTCGAATCCATAGGTTTGCGCATCCGCTTTGCCCTTTTCAGTGGCCGGATAGATCACCTCGTAACGCTGCGACCCTATCAAGAAGTGATCCAGTTCGATCCAGTCGATCCGCCCCTGAACGACGTTGGTTGTGTCAGCCCAAGCTGGTGCGGCCCACAGGATTGCGCCTGCCAACACGATACGCAAAAGGTTTTGCATGCTCTTTCTCCTCAAAATTATACCCCTTTTTTTAAAGCAGATGGCGCCAGCGCAACCAGATTCTGGACAGACTTCTGGACGGTCCGGTTGCCAATGACCTTATTTCATAGACAATTTGAGCCCCGCCGCCGGCGACCCCTTTGCCGATGCCTTCGTAGCCGGCGGCAATTTGAAGGGCGCTGCCGGTGGACAGGGCGCTGTTGCCGTAGACCTTGAGATAGACCGTGCTCTCTCCCATGCCGGGCACTTCGAGGTCACGATTGGTCTCGGAGGGGATATTATTGCCGGGAACGGCGGTATCCTCGGTGTTGTTAAAAAAACCGCCGGTCAAAACGGTCACCGTACCCCAGGTCGAGGTTGAAAAACCCCGCTCCTCGATATTCTGTTCGACCAGTTGGGTGGTCATCTCATTGGCGCCGTCCGCTGCGAAAAAAACCATTTTATGAAATTTATCATTGGCCGCCACATCCAGTTCGGTGGTGCCGGTGCGCACCGCCATGATACTCAGGGACGTGACCGCCAGCAGCACCATCATCACAATCACCAGCGCCGATCCACATTGATTTTTTATGTTTTTTGCCAACATGTTATCCATTGAATACCTCGGCTAAATCGTATCGGGTTTGACACAGATCAGGTTAACGCTCTTTTCGATCCCCGGCACATTCCAAACGACCGTGACGGTGATGGTTTTGGTGTCGGGGATCATGGCATCATCATCCACGGTCCAGGAGATGGTATAACTTCCCTGAACAATGGGCGGATGCGCGCCGTCCGCCAAGTCCGCATGATTGTATGGCAGGGGCATCAGCCGTTCGACCAGGTCCGCGGCCAGGGTCGACTGCTCCGTGACGCCCCGGGCGTTATCGTTGCTCATAACGGAAGCTGTTTGCATGGAAAGAACGGCCAGCACACCGATGGTGAAAACCGTAATGGCAATCAGCGCCTCGAGGATGGCAAAGCCCCCCTCCCGGCTCTTTTTCTTCACTAAACACAAAGAATTCATCATCAGCTCTCCTTGTCCGGCAAGGCCGTAACTACAATCCCAGGTTTCTGCATTTTACGGACATCTCCAATGTCCGGCGCCTGAAATTATCATTGACACGGGCAATGTCCTGGTGGCCAATCACGAAAAACTGGCCTGTATCAATCTCACTGATGGTCGCCTGGGCCTCGCGGGTGCTCCGGCACAAAAGCCAGATGCGCACCATGCGGATACGATCCAGGGCCACCGGTGCCGCCGCCAGGGCCACGGCGCCCGCATTCAAATCATCAATATCGATGTCACCATCATCATCGACGTCCAGATTGGCATCGAGCAGGTTGTCGTTGTCCGAATCCACGGCCCAGATAATGTTGCTGGCCGGGTTGCCGGGATCGATGGTATCCAGATTGCCGTCCCGGTCGTTATCAATGGCGTAGGCCAAACCCATGGCCTGGATGCCTTCGGCCAGCAATTCATACCCCCCCGCGACGGTGAACCTGGCCAGGTCATCGATGCCGTCGGCATCGATATCGTAAAGCAAATAGGTGGATTGTTCCAGAACCCCGTCGGAATCCAAGTCAAAAGTGACCGTCAAGGCCGGGCTGCCGTTAACGTTCAGGTCCGAAGTCCCCACAGCATCCGGATCTGCAACAATGTTGTATCTTCTGACGTCTGTGACACCTGCGGGCGCGGCCGCGGTCCCCGCGCTGTCAGGATCAAAACCAGCCGCCCGGATCTCCCTTTCCATAATATACAGGGAGCCGCGCAACTGTTGTTGCATATCTGCCGTCTGGCGTTGGGTCATCACGGTTTCACGGTTGGTGGTGTAGATAGAAAAAACTCCAATGGTGACAATGGCCGTTACCACAATCCCCACCATCAGCTCCACCAGGGTAAAGCCGCCGTGGGCATACCGGCTGCCCGGCATTGGAAATAGCTTTTGTTGAGTTCCTGTCATCTTTTCTTCCTCATATTCCGGTGGATACCCAAATGGCGCTGGCGTCGCTCCAGACCTGCTTGGTGATCGCGCCGGCCCCTGAGATGCGCAATCGATAGATGGCGGCGTTCGCCTGACTGGTCAACACAATCGCACCGGCCGCGGTGCAGGTCCCCCAGGGCGTAAAAGTGATCTGGGCGACGGAGGCGCCCGTGAATGTCACATTGCCGCGGTAGGTACCCAGATCAACGACCTGATTGTTTAAAGAGATGGTATATTGATTTGCCGCAGGCGTATCTATGGTAATTGAGCAGTTGACCTGCTCTTTGATCGCCAACAGCTTGGCCCGCTGCAAATCCCCCCGCAACTGTTCCACAGCCGTGCTGAGCCCGCGCTGGGTCAGCCAGCCGCGAATACCGCTCCCGGCGACGACACCCGCGATGATCGCAAGAATCGCAAGAACAATCATGAGTTCCACCAGCGTGAATCCGCCGGATTGGGCCGGACATCTTCCGCCGACCGGTCTGCTTCTGTGGTAACTTAATGAAAACGCCATAAATTATTTTATCCCTATCCCCGGACAGTAAGTTGCATTACACGAAAATTGCGGCTTCTTTACAACGGATTTCATAGCATACAGCAAAATCCATACCACAAACACCGCCAGGAACAATACCCAGCGTGCGGGACAGGGGTCGGCATGCCGGCAGCCCTCCCTGTCCAAGCGAATATTTATTTAATTTCTATAGGTTACACTTCGTTTCAGCACCGGGTGCAACCTGTTGTTGCAGGCATGGATTTGAAAGGCGCAGACATGACGCTGGCCGGTCACTGCGAATGACCGGACGCTTATAAATATAAAAAAAATTAATACCTGTTGTCTTTTATAGTATTCAGCCCATCTCCGGTTTTCAATAATTCATAACGATTACAAAGCATTAAATATGATAATCCACCAAACGATCAGGCCTTGGGGCCCTATTCAACAATTTAAAGCGCAGTGACGTTTTTTGTCAGCGGCTACTTTCCGGAAGCCAGGATATACTTCTCCACCATCCGGTAACCATCGTCGGCCATCTTTTTAAGCTCCTCGCAACCCTTGCGGTAAGACTGCAACCACTCTTCAATGGCGTTTTTACCTTCCGGCGGCACCCCCGAAGCCTGATTCAAGAAGGTGTTCAACATGAGTTTGTTCTGCTCATAAGCGCTCATCATCATGGTGTAGCTGTTATCAAAAGCCATCTTGTTCATTTGCATCATTTGTTTCAAGGTCTGAAACTGATCCACGTCTTTTCTCCTTTATCGTTGGTCCGTTGCCTGTTGGTCCGTTGCCTGTTGGTTCAAATTCCATCCCACGGGAAACGGATCAACGGGCAACGCAATCATGTGCACCCTTTGTTTATTCCTCGCAGGGGTCCCAAATTCGGGAGACCTTCAATGCGCATAACGCTGTTAAATCCCTTGGTCATCTTTTTTATGCAACGTTAGGGTCTAGAAATAGAGTCGATGACTCCAAATATCTTCTTCCAAGCTTTTCTTATCCTCTTTGAGGGCCAGATAGAGCGACGCATTTTGGATGGCCAATGCGCCGAAGTGCGCCAGGGCTTCCACAACCATTATAAAATCAGGGGGATATTTTCGAACGCACGCCGAATAAAGCCGCATGACGCCGATCACCTTTTCTCTGGATCGGATGGGAACGCAAACCATCGACCTGATCCCCTCTTCCTCAGTCTCCCGCGGATATTGCAAGCGCTCATCCCTGGCCGTATCCGCCAAAACAACGGTCTTGCCTTTCAAAACCTCGGCAATGCTCTTTTCCGCTGACACCGCACCCTTATTCAAAAATGCGGCGCTCAAACCGTAACTGGCGACCATCTCCAAAGCATTGCGCTTTTCGTCGAGCAATCGAATGGTGATGCCCTTCATGCCCAGGGCCTTGCATGTTTTTTCCGAGAGATTGCGCAGCACATGTTTGATCTCCAGGCTCGAGTTTATCTCCGAAGCCAGTTCCAAAAAAAGCAAAGCGTTTTTTTCAATACGCTCCAGCAATCGGGCTTTCTTCAGCGCCACACCGCCATTGGCGGCCAGTGCTTTCAGAAACACAATCTCTTCATGCGAGAACTTGTGTTGTTGACCGGTATACAGTGAAAGCACGCCGATGCACAGACCGTCCACCATAACGGCGACGGTCAGTATGGAGGCGATGCCTTCCGTCTTCTTGCTCTCATGATGCTCCAGTCGCGGATCGTTGAGGGCGTCTTCGAAAACCAGATGGCCTCTCTTTTTAAGAGCGTCAATCACCTTTATTACCTTGACGGGATTGGCGTGCAAGTATTTTTCGGACAGACCGAATTGGGCCATGGGAACAAAAAGGTTTTGCTTATGATCGGCCAGAAACAGACAGGAAGCCTTGGCATTCATGGTCTCGGTTGCGTTTTGCACGATCAGCCGCAGTAATTCTTCCACTGTCGCCGCAGTACCGAATGCCTGACTGAGGTGACAAAAAGTCTGAAAGTAGTCTTTCTCCACACTCATCATCCGCCTCCTTTGGGCAAGGGTTACAAACTTACGCTCTTTCTGGTTCCGCTCTTGACCCGTTGCCGTGAAGCCATGAGCTTGGAAGCGCCGAAAGTCCTTTT
>JBFFHG010000232.1:0-6063 GCA_041557055.1 Desulfosarcinaceae bacterium | reverse complement strand
GGCTGATTTTACAAACCTGCTCCTGCTGGCGGTTGATTGCAGCGCCGGGCAAACATTTTTAGAACGGGTGCGCGCTGTCCAGACCCGATTTCACCAGGATGTGGCCAATGCATCCTATTCCGGCATCCGGGTTCAGCGCGACCTGGCCCGGATCCGCCGGGATGAGGGACCGGCGGCCCCGGTTGTATTCGCCTGCAATTTAGGCACGCCGCTGCTCAATGATGAATGCCGTCAAAACCTGGGATCGCTCGGCTATATGATTTCGCAAACCCCCCAGGTATGGCTGGATTTTCAGATTTATGAAACCGATGGCGGGCTTTTATTGGCCTGGGATGCCGTGGATGCGCTGTTTGCCGATGGCTTGGCGGATCACATGTTCGCCGGGTACACCCAGTGCATTGAATGGTTGATCACAGACGGCAATGACTGGAAATCCCAACCGGATGTGCTTCCCGCCGCCCAGCAGCAACGCCGCAAGGAGGATGTCGCCTTGTCTGCCCCCGAGGCGGCCCAAGGTCTGCATGCCGCCTTCTTTAAACGGGCTTTTTCGCACCCGCAGCAAACCGCACTCATTGAGAGCCCCTCGAACCGGCGGCTTACCTATGGTGAACTGGCGGATGCTGCTTTACGGACGGCGGCGCTCCTCCAAAAGCAGGGTGTGGCGCCGGGCGATCCTGTGGCTGTCACCCTGCCGCGCGGAACAGAGCAGATCATTGCAGTGCTGGGCATTTTGGCTTGCGGCGCCTGTTATGTACCGGTCAGCCCGGAACAGCCCCGACTTCGCCGCAGCCGCATTCACCGCAAAGCCGGCATCCGTTATGTTCTGACCGGCCATGAACAGGCTCAAACCATCCATTGGCCTGCCGGAGCCATTGCCCTTGATATTGCCGCCGGCGCGCAGATGACCCCGTTGGCGGCTCCAATTGAGATATCGCCGGCGGCCCTGGCCTATATCATATTTACTTCCGGCTCCACAGGAGAACCAAAGGGCGTTGAAATCGAGCATGGGGCGGCCTGGAACACCATTGCCCACATCAACCGGCGCTATGCCGTGAAAGAAACAGACAGCATCCTGGCTGTTTCAGCCCTGGACTTCGACCTTTCCGTGTATGACATTTTCGGTCTGCTGAGCGCGGGGGGCGCGCTGGTGCTGATTTCTGAAGACGCTCGCCGGGATGCCGCCTATTGGCTCAAACAGATCGAAACCCATGACATAACATTATGGAATTCAGTGCCCGTGTTGCTCGACATGCTGCTGGTGGTTGGGCAAAGCGCGTCGCGAAAATCATTACCGCTGCGCCTGGCAATGCTCTCCGGGGACTGGATCGGGCTGGATCTGCCCACACGGCTGCACAGTGTTGCCGGTCACTGCCATTTGGTGGCCATGGGGGGCGCCACCGAAGCGTCGATCTGGTCCAATTTCTTTGATGTCAGCCTGCCCATACCCGCGCACTGGGCCTCTATTCCTTATGGCCGCGCACTGGCCAATCAAGCCTATCGCGTTGTTGATCGCAAAGGGCGGGATTGTCCCGACTGGGTCGCCGGCGAATTATGGATTGGCGGCGCGGGGGTTGCGCGCGGGTACCGGGGAGAGCCTGAACTCAGCGCGCAACGGTTTGTCGAATGGAAGGGTTCGCGCTGGTACCGGACCGGCGATCTGGGGCGGTATTGGCCGGACGGAAACATCGAGTTTATAGGGCGCGAAGATTTCCAGGTCAAGATCAGGGGGCACCGCATCGAACTCGGTGAGATCGAAACCGCGCTAAAGCAGCATCCGAGCGTGGGCGACGCCGCGGTCACGGCTGTGGAAGATCAGGCCGGCCGCAAGCGCCTGGTTGGTTATGTGGTTCCCGGAGAAGAAAACAGATCTTCCTTGTTTGAGGTTGAAAACGGTGATCCGAAAATCCGCAAAGCACTCTGGAACACCCTGGTTCGGATCGGGCGCAAGCGGGTGCGGCGGATTGCCGAAGAACACGACCCGGAGCTTGCGCAGGCCTTTTGGCAGACCGTGGAGAATTTATGCGTCGTGTACATATGCCGCGCCCTGGTCAGTGCGGGGGCCTTTGACACATCCGGGCAAACCCATACCGTGGAAACCTTGACAGCGGATGGCGCTATTCACACACGTTACGCCGGACTGGTTGCCAAGTGGCTGGCGATATTGGAAAAGGAAGCACGACTGATCAAAGATGAACAGGGCGGATTGACCAATTCGCGGCCGCTGCCGACAAAAGCATGGGATATTGAGATACCGCAGGTATTGGCCCAAGATCCCACCTGGGGTGAATACCTTCGAAAACTAACGGATTATCTTGAACTGGGCAGCAACTATTATGGGCGGTTGCTGCAAGGCGGGCTTGATCCGCTGGAACTCTTCTTTGTCAATGATCCTGTGCTGGCGCCCCAGAATCTTACCCAACAGCTTCCCGGCACCCAACACATCAACACCATGATCGCAAAAATCCTGGCGCTGGTTCAGGACAACCAGACCCAAGAGACGCCTTTGCGCATCTTGGAAATCGGGGCCCGAAGCACCGCCACAACAAATTTTTTGCTGCCGGCCTTATGCGACAAGCGCACGCAATACACATGCAGCGATGCTTCCGCTTTTTTCACCGGAAAGGCCGAAGAGCAATTCAAGGCCTATCCTTTCGTCCGATATCAATTGCTGGATATGGATAAAAGCCCCCGGGAACAGGGCCTTGACTCGCAGCGGTACGATGTGATCATCGCGCTCAACGCCCTGCACCGCGCCCGCGATGTTGAAACCACCCTGCCTTATTTACGCTCTTTGCTGACCCCGGGTGGATTGCTGTGCGCCCTGGAGATGACCAGAAGCAGTCGTCTGCAGGAACTCAGCGTGGGGTTTATGGAGGCCGTTGATGCCTTTCAGTACCAAAAAAAGAAAAACAACCGGTTGCTCTTCTCCCTGGACCACTGGCGCCGGCTTTTGCAGTCCGGCGGATTTGAAAATATTGCGGCTTTCCCAGGAGAAGCTTCGTCTGAAGCGCTGTTTTTTTATCAGCACCTGATTGTGGCCCAGGCGCCTTTTGGCACGGCGCGCTTCACTCCGGATGCCCTGGTTGATCTGCTGCGCCGCAATCTGCCGGATTACATGGTTCCCGCCACCTTTATCACCCTGGAAACCATGCCGTTAACCGCCAATGGAAAGGTGGACAGAAAAAAACTGCCCAAACCGGAACCGGCCGGGCGCGAAGCGCAAAGGCATTTCAGCCCCCCCCGCACACCGACGGAGGTGTCGTTGTCAAAGATCTGGTGCCAGATCCTGGGCCTCAGCACAATCGGCATTGAGGACAACTTTTTCGAGTTGGGCGGGGATTCGTTACTGGCGGTTCAACTGACCACCGCTGTAGGCAAGGCGTTCAAGATAGAATTGTCTCTGGAACGCTTATTCAGCGCCCCCACAATCGCTGAACTGGCCGATCATCTGCAAAAAGACCTGCAGGCGCAGAAAGCCGGACGGGATTGGCGCGCCAGCCTGCCCCGGATCACCCCCGACCCGCAGCACAAGCACAAGCCCTTCCCCCTGACCGATATCCAGCAAGCGTACTGGATCGGCAGAAGCGGTGTATACGAATTGGGCAATGTGGCCACACACTGCTATTTTGAGATCGAAGGACTGGATCTGGACCCCGGCCGCATCAGCCGGGCCTGGCAGCGGCTGATCGACCACCATGACATGATGCGGACCGTTATTCTGCCGGATGGTCAGTATCAACAGGTGATAGAGCACACGCCCCCCTATCGGATCGCAGTGCTGGACCTGCATGGGGAGACTCCCCAAGCCGTTGAAGGCCAATTGATGAAATTACGTGACCAGATGTCGCATCAGGTGCTTGCCACGGATCAGTGGCCCTTGTTCGATGTCCGGCTATCGCGCTTTGGACAGGGACGTGTCCGGCTTCACATCAGTTTTGACAACTTGATTTTTGACGGATGGAGCATGTTTCATCTCCTTGGAGAGTGGACCCGGCTCTATAATGATCCGGATGGATCTCTGCCCGAACTTGCACTGGCGTTCCGGGATTATGTTTTGGCCCTGGAAAAGCTCAAAGCATCCCCGTTATACCAGCGGGACAAGGCGTATTGGCTCAATCGCCTGCCGGATCTGCCGCCGGCTCCGGAACTGCCCCTGGCGCAAGATCCGGGCGCCCTCAGGGAACAACGGTTCAGGCGTTTGGATGCCCGCCTGGCCCCCCACACCTGGCTGCGGCTCAAGCAACGCGCGGCGGAGGCCGGCCTGACAGCTTCCGGCGTTCTGCTGGCCGCTTATGCCGAAATCCTCGGGACCTGGAGCAAGAATCCGGGATTCACCATCAACCTGACCTTGTTCAACAGGCTGCCCATGCATCCCCAGGTAAAAGACATTATCGGCGATTTCACCTCTCTGACGTTGCTGGCCGTGGATATTTCAGCAGGAAAAACGTTTCTTGAACGCAGCCGCAATTTGCAGCAACAGCTCTGGCAGGATCTGGACCACCCCTATATCGGCGGCGTGCAGGTTCAACGGGAACTGGCCAGACAGCGGGGCGAGCCCCAGGGCGCGACAATGCCGGTTGTGTTTACAAGCGCCCTGGGGGTCGATGCCTGGAGCGACGATGGCGGCGGCGGCAACTGGATGGGAAAACTGGTCTACAACATAACCCAAACGCCCCAGGTATGGCTGGATCATCAAGTTTTTGAGCAGGATGGCGAACTGCACCTGATTTGGGATGCCGTGGCCGGGCTTTTCCCCGAAGGTCTTCTGGATGACATGTTCGACGCCTATGGCCGTCTTTTGCAGCGCCTGGCCGGTGAACAGGGGGCATGGCAGGAGAGGAACCTGAAACTGCCGCCCGATTCCCAGCTTGAAAAACGGATCGAAGCCAACCAGACGGATGCCCCTGGATCTTCTGAAACGCTTGTCAGTCTGTTTGTGAGCCAGGCCGCCCGGCAACCGGACCGCCCGGCGGTCATCGCTTGCGGTGAGGCATTGTCCTATGCACAGCTTTCATGCCGTTCCGATGATCTGGGGCGTCTGCTGCGGAAAATGGGGGCGCGCCGCAACACCCTGGTTGCCGTGGTCATGCAAAAAGGTTGGGAGCAAGCCGTGGCGGTACTGTCAATCCTCAAGGCCGGCGCCGCCTATCTGCCCATCGACCCGGCCCACCCTGAAGAGCGGCGGCGGCACCTTCTGCGTGACGGTGATATCCGTGTGGTTCTCACCCAATCCTGGTTGGAGAAAAAGCTTGACTGGCCCGAGGGTGTTGAGCGGCTGCTCGTTGATCAGATGACGCCGGAAAACAATCAACCGGCTGTGCCGGCGCTTGGGGGGCAACCGCAGGATCTGGCCTACGTCATCTATACTTCGGGTTCCACAGGTGCTCCCAAAGGGGTCATGATCGACCATCAGGGGGCGGTCAACACGATTCTGGATATGAACCAGCGTTTTGGCATCGCAAGCAATGATCGCGTGCTGGCCTTGTCCAACCTGAATTTCGATCTTTCGGTTTACGATATTTTCGGCATGCTTGCCGCCGGCGCCGCCATTGTCATGCCCGAAGCAAACCAAACCAGGGACCCCGCCCACTGGCTGGCATTGATGGCCCGGGAGCGGGTTACGGTCTGGAACACGGTTCCGGCGTTGATGCAGATGCTTCTGGAATATGCCGCCGGCGCAGATGCACGAATGCCCCAGTCCCTTCGCCTGGTGTTGCTGAGCGGCGACTGGATTCCCCTGGATCTTCCGGACAAAATCAAGGCGCATTTCAACGGCGTCCAGGTGATCGGCCTGGGCGGGGCCACCGAAGCCTCGATCTGGTCCAACATCTACCCCATCCAAACCCTTGAACCGACCTGGAAGAGCATTCCGTACGGACGCCCCATGGTCAACCAGCGCTACCACGTGCTGAACCAATCGATGGCGGATTGCCCGGTGTGGGTGCCGGGCCGGCTTTACATCGGCGGCATGGGACTCGCCAAGGGCTACTGGAAGGATGCAACCAAAACCCGAGACCGCTTTGTCCGCCACCCCCGCAGCGGCGAGCGCCTCTATCACACCGG